>DAOUVH010000203.1 GCA_030667725.1 Candidatus Cloacimonadota bacterium
GATTCTTCGTTAGAAATTACTTCGAAGATTTCCTCAGAAAGACAGACATCTTATTTTCAGAACCCTAAATATAGAATCGTTGTAAGGAGAAGGGATATGCAAAATTTTGGGATCTTTTTTAATCCGAATTATAAAACTACAAAACCAATTTTCGATTTGCTGGAAAAACTCCATAACAGCAAAGACCTTCATTTTTTCATGTTTCCACAACAAGAAAAACTATTTCCGGATTTTATAAAAAGCCTTGGAAAAAATAAACTCGATTGCATTCTATCATTTGGTGGTGACGGCACTTTTTTAAGAGCGAGTCAGATATCGCTTGAATATAATGTTCCGTTAATGGGAATAAATCTCGGCAAGCTAGGATTTCTATCAGAAAGCTCACTCTCCGAACTTGAAAAATCGATTGATGACCTGAAGAAGAATAAATTTAAAGTTCAGCAAAGACTGCTGCTTAAAATTGTTGTGAAAAGAAATAATAAAATCATTTATACTTCTTCAGCCTTAAACGATGCTGTAATATATAAAGGCAAAGAACCCAGGCTAATCGATATAAGATTCTATTCAGATAAGCGTTTAGTTGTTGAAACCAGATGTGACGGACTTATTGTTTCTACTCCAACAGGGTCTACGGCATATTCATTATCTGCCGGTGGTCCAATTTTATCTCCGGTGATGGATGCGTTTGTGGTTACTCCTTTAAATCCGCATGTGTTAAGTGTGCGCCCGATGGTTTTTGCTTCCGGTGACAGATTAAGTTTTAAGCTGCGAGCAAATGGAAGTGAATGCATCCTGCAGCTTGATGGGAAAAATAGCCATGAGCTTATTGATAATGACGAAATAATAGTAAAAGCTTCTAACAAAAAAATCAGCTTCATTAAACTGACGAACAAAACATTTTATCAAATTCTCAGAAAAAAACTACATATGGGAAAAAGATGATAAAGAGTTTAAGAGTAGAAAATTTTATTATTGTAGAAAACCTTAACTTGGAATTTGAGAACGGGCTTCAGGTTCTTACCGGTGAAACAGGAGCTGGTAAATCAATAATTGTAGGCGCTATCAGCCTTATATTAGGAAGTGATATTCACTCTGGAATGTTGCTTGATGAGTCTTTACCTGCAAAACTGGAAGCAGTTTTTGATATCGATTATGATAACAAACAACTTATTGAACTTCTAAAAAAAAATGATATTGATATCTCAGAAGGAGAAGTTTTCTTTGCCAAAGAGATAGGCACAAACTTGAGAAGTAAAAGCTTTATTAATGGACGCAGAGTTTCCAAAGATATTATTAAAGAATTCCAAAATATACTTATAGATTTTCATAGTCAGCGTGATCAGCAAAAACTTTTCGATACAGATTTCCAGCTTGAAGTTCTGGATATTTATGGGAAACTAACCAACATAAGAGAATTGTTCACTTCCAGATATAAAGATATTGGAAGTAAAATAAAAAAATTAACAAAACTGCAAAAAGACGAAAGTGAGCTTGCCGAGAAAATTAAATTATATCAGTATCAGATTGACGAGATAGAAAAAATTGAACCGGTGATTGGGGAAGATACGAAGTTGCAGGCAGAAATGAATCTACTTACTAACGCTGAAGATATCCTGAATATTTCAAGCCAGCTGGAGCAGGTAATTTACGAAAAAGAAAACTCAGTTTACGACACAATAAGCTCATATATTTCTCAGCTTGCTAAATTCAAAGATGACAACAAAAACATTGAAGAAGCCGTAAATTTTCTGCAAGATGCCTCTGCGAATCTTGATAACTCCATAACCAGTGTTCGCGAAGTTCAAAATATCATCGAGGTAGATTCAACTCGGCTGGAATACATACAAAGCCGTATTTCATTACTTAACAGCCTCAGCGTAAAATATAAGCGGAATATTGCAGGAATTCTGGAATATAGGAACAGCATACAGCAGCAGATAAATTCTTATTCTTCAGGGAAAGAAGAAATTTCCGAATTAAATGATGAGATCATTGCTGATTTAATAAACATTAATTCCCTAGCCAAAGATCTTTCTGAAAAAAGAAAAAATGCTGCAATTGATTTTGAAAAAGAGATCGTGACCAATATCAAGAAACTTGCTATTCCTGATGCGAAAATTGAGTTCAAATTTACAGCTCTGGAAAATTCAATTGAATCTTCTGAGAGATTGAGTGGATTGAATGAAACAGGAAGGGATGCGGTTGATATCTATTTCTCTGCTAATAAAGGTGTTAAGCTTCAACCGTTCAGGATAGCTGCTTCGGGTGGTGAACTTTCCAGGTTCCTGCTGGCAATAAAGAAGATCCTCTCTGACAGGCTAGACAGACGAACCATAATTTTTGATGAAATTGATTCGGGGATTGGCGGAAAGACATCTGAGCTTCTTGCAGAATTCATCCATGATATTGGCAGATACCATCAGGTTTTATGTATCAGTCATTTACCGCAAATAGCTTCTTACAGTGACCGACATTTTTCCATTGAGAAGATAAGCGGTAGCAGGAATTCTGAAGTTATAGTGAAAATACTGGACGAAAACGAGAGAAAAGTTGAAATTGCCAGGATGCTATCGGGCTCAGAAACAGAATTAGCTTTGCAGCATGCAGCAGAATTAATAAATAAAAAATAGAGGAGCAGTAATGTTTAGAATCAGAAAAGAGATGAAGCTTGTTTTGGTCGTGTTTACAATTTTATTCTCGATATATTTAGGAGTCAGAAGATCAAATCTGGACAAGATATTTATGCAAGATGATGTTGAAATAGATCTGAGTGCTGCCAAAGATATCTTTGAGAATTCATTCAATAACAATAAAATTTATTTTGAATATCAGGTAGAGGATCTAACAGAGATCAATTCACTACTCTCTGAGATAAATAAAACGGAAAACACCAGCACCTTGTATTCGGAAATAAAAGGTAATTATAATCTAACAGTATTCGAGGTTCCGGTGGAAACATCCGGCGGACTATTATCTAAGTTGAGAAATGTTGTTGGCATCAGTAATGAAAACATCCAAAGAACCGGTCTGGTTATGGAAAGTACAGATCTAAAAGAAAATCTTAACAATAATCAGATAGCCAAAAAACGTATTCAAAATCTTATAAATGACAGCGTTTCCCCGGATAGGATTATTAGATTCAGAAGTCAGCTTGATGTTATACAGGCTAAGATAGATAGTTTGAGTATTCAAAAAGATATCCAAAAACACAATGCTGAATTTGATATCATTATGCTATCTGCAATTAAGAGTATCAATGGGAATGCGGTTCTTCGCAGCAGCATGAGCATTTTTATTTTAACCACGATTGCCAGTTTAACACTGTTGGTCATTGGTTTGATCATCAGTTATTATATTTTTGTACTTATGTATAAATTAATGCTTGTATTGGGAATTAGAACTTCCAGAGGTTCGAGTTCAAACTATAGTTATAATTACAATAGGGGATACGGAAGA
>DAOUVH010000036.1 GCA_030667725.1 Candidatus Cloacimonadota bacterium
ACTTTACGGGGTTGTGATTAAATTTTCTAAACAAAAGCGGATCTATTCTACTGAATAATCGGTATGCATCGGGATTCCAAGTTGACCATAAGTTTTCAGCTAATTCATTTAAAGGTTCTAAATTCTCAGGTAATTTTGGTTTTACATAAAAATTTCTAAAATTTATATTTTTTTTCATTATTCCTCTCAATATTACTAATGTTAATTTGTTTAACAAATAATTTGTGTCAATGCTTGAAAATTTATTGACCAATTATCAGGTTAATTTCTTTTCATTATGTAGTTGTGGAGAAATAAATGAATTTTAAATATATACCTTTAACAGGGAGCAAGCATAAAGTTTTCATCGCTGGTGATTTCAATAATTGGAACCATGAAGAATTAGAATTAACTGAAACAAATGGAATTTATAAAATAAGTTTGGAATTGGAAAAAGGACGTTATGAATATAAGTTTATTGTTGATGGTAATTGGATTGTTGATGAATCTACAGAAGAATTTTCGCAAGATAAGTTTGGGAATCGCAATTCGGTTGTTTTTGTAGGTAGAAAGGTAGAAATAATTGATCACATAGCTGAGGAATTTTATACACCTGATTGGGTTAAGGACGGCGTTTTCTACCAGATATTAACCGATAGATTTTGTAATGGGAATCACAAGATCGATCCTGATTTTTCCGAATGGTACTATCAAAAAGAAAACAAATTATCACCTGCTGCGAGAGAAGGAAAATTCAAGTTAATCAATGATTGGAATAATACAAAGGTTCTCAAGGAAGATAAGAATAGACATTATTTATTTTATGGTGGTGATTTGGAAGGTGTTAAACAGAAAATAGAGTATTTGAAAGATTTAGGTATCACGATCATATATTTCAATCCACTGGTGCAGGCAGCTTCCAATCATAAATATGAAGCTTACGATTATTTTAAGATCGATCCGCATTTTGGTACAAATGATGAATTTATACAACTTGTAAAAAAGCTTCACCAGAATGGAATTCGAGTGATCGTTGATTTTGCCTTCAATCACGTTGGCGTTGGTTTCTTTGCATTTCAGGATTGTTTAAAAAAAGGGGAGAACTCAAAATACTACCATTGGTTTGACTGGCATAAATGGCCGATCCCGAAAAATATCCAGGAAGATTTTGATGCAAAAGAATATTATCAATGTTGGTGGGGACATTCAATAATGCCGGATCTGAATTTTGATCTTGATCGAGAACATCCGGATGAAAATTATATTAAAGATCAAGATGAAGCGAATGTAAATAAAGATGTTGTTAAGTATATTCTAGATGTCGCTGATTTCTGGTTGAATGAATTTGATATTGATGGATTTAGACTTGATATCCCGAATGAAGTTCCATTCTGGTTTTGGAAGCTATTCCGCAAAAAAGTAAGATCAATAAAACCTGATGCATATCTGGTTGGTGAGATTTGGCATAATGCTGCAGAATGGGTTACACAAGAATATTTCGATGCTGTGATGAATTATAGATATTTCAAGGATCCGGTTTATGATTTCTTTATTGAAAATTCATCGGCAGAAGATTTTGCTGAGATCATCAAAACCGGATTGCAAAGATACCCTGTTCAAGCTACACAAGTGATGATGAATCTACTGGATAGTCACGACACTTTTCGCTTTCTGGAATCTGCAGGTGGGAGTATAGCAAAACTTAAACTGGCAGTTTTATTTCAAATGACTTTCGTGGGAGTTCCTCATATTTTTTATGGTGATGAGATCGCTATGATGGGAGGGTACGATCCGGACAATCGCAGACCATTTAACTGGAATTTCAAAAATTCCAAAGACTCAGTAGAACTAAAAAACTGGTATAAAAAACTGATCAAGATCAGAAAAAATAATATTTCAATCCGTAGAGGAAATTTTGAATTTGTGAGTGCCAAAGATAATATCATAATTTATAAAAGAACTCTGGAGGAGAAAGATTTGATAATCATTATTAACAACAATTCCGAAGTAAAAACATTAGATTTCCCACTAAATTCTTATTTTGATCTTATAACAGAAACCAAGCTCACAAATAATATCATTCCTGCAATGAGTGGTTTTATCTTACAAAAAAAATGAAAGAATCCGATCTTTTTGAACCAATAAAAAAATATTTAGAAGCTAACGGTTATAAGGTTCGTGCTGAAGTAAAAAATTGCGACATTACAGCCACAAAAGGTGATGAACTTATCATTATCGAATTGAAATTAAGCGCAAATTTACAGCTTTTTATCCAGGCAACAGACAGACAGCGAATAACTGATTCGGTGTATGTAGCAATTCCAAAACCCTCATTAAGATCAAAAAAACACTGGAAAGGAATTCTGCATATTCTCAGGCGTTTGGAGCTTGGTCTTATATTCGTTGATGTTGATAATCCCGTAAATCCTGTTGAAATTGTTTTTCACCCGATCGAGTTTCAACGAAAGAAGATTTCCAAACGAAAAAAATCAATTATCAAAGAAATTGAAAACCGTTCCCAAAATCTGAATGTTGGCGGTTCCAACAAGAAAAAGATAATTACTGCTTATAAAGAAAATGCGATCCAAATTGCAGTTTTTTTGAAAGAAGTTGGTGCTACAACTCCTGAGAAATTAAGAGAATACGATTCCGGCAAAAAAACTCTTTCCATTTTATACAGTAATTTCTATGGTTGGTTTCAAAGAATAGATCGCGGTATTTATGACATTACCGCGAAAGGGAAACAAGAGCTCAGGAATTTCCCCGGATTAGTGAAAAAATATGAAAAATATTTAAAAGAGAGAAGCAAATTATAATTTATGAAAGAATTTGTTAACACAGAGAAACAGAGAGCACAGAGAAAATATACATCCTTAATCTTTGTGTCTTTGTGGCAATAGGAAATGAAATGAATAAATATATTGGAGCGATTGATCAGGGAACTACCAGTACCAGATTTATTCTGTTCGATCATGATAGCAATATTGTAGCTTCCTACCAACTCGAGCATAAGCAGATCTTCCCAAAAGCCGGCTGGGTAGAACACGATCCGCTTGAAATTTGGCGGAACACAAAAAAAGTAATTGCTGCAACTTTACAAAAAGCCAAAATATCAGAAAATCAGATTGTCACAATTGGAATTACAAATCAGCGTGAGACAACTGTGATTTGGAACAAGAAGACTGGAAAACCTTATCATAATGCTATCGTTTGGCAAGATACCCGCACTGATAAAATTTGTAGATCTTTAAAAAAATATGAAAAATTATTTCAACAAAAAACAGGACTTCCTATTGCAACTTATTTTTCAGGTTCAAAAATTAAATGGCTTTTAGATAACGTGAAAGATCTTCGCAAAGCTGCAGAAAATGGAGAAGCAATTTTTGGAAATATTGATAGCTGGATCACCTGGAACCTTACAGGCGCGAAACACATAACCGACGTAACAAATGCCAGCCGGACAATGCTGATGGATTTGGAATCACTCGATTGGGATGATGAACTATTAGAAATACTTGATATACCAAAAAAAATATTACCCAAGATATGTTCATCTTCGGAAATATATGGAAAAACAAAAACTGGATTCAAAAAGGAAATACCTATCTCAGGAATTTTGGGAGACCAGCAAGCAGCACTTTTTGGTCAAACCTGTTTTCATAAAGGAGATGTAAAGAACACATATGGTACAGGGTGTTTCATATTGCTTAATACTGGAAATGAGATCGTTCAATCCAAAAACGGACTGATCACAACTGTTGGCTACCAGATAAAGAATCAAAAACCGATTTATGCTTTGGAAGGTTCGATTGCAATTGCCGGCTCATTAATTCAGTGGATCCGCGATAATTTTAGTTTGATAACAGAATCTCACGAGATAAATGATCTAGCCGAATTGGTTGAGGATAATGGCGGAGTTTATTTTGTTCCTGCCTTCTCCGGTCTGTTTGCTCCATATTGGAATTCAGCTGCTCGCGGTACAATTATAGGTCTTACTCATTTTGTAAATAAATCGCATCTTGCACGTTCAGTTTTGGAAGCTACAGCCTTCCAAACCCGTGATGTATTCGAAGCTATGCAGAAGGATTCCGGTTTGATTATCAAAGAGTTAAGGGTAGACGGCGGAATGACCGCCAGTGAATCATTAATGCAATTTCAGGCTGATATTTTAGATGCTACTGTGATCCTGCCGAATATAGCTGAAACTACTGCTCTTGGTGCAGCCTATGCCGCCGGACTTGCAGTTGGTTTCTGGAAGAGTAAGAAAGAATTACAAAAAAGCTGGAAAGAAAAGAAAACCTGGAGTTCCAACATGACCGAGAAAAAAAGAAAAATATTATATTATCAATGGCAAAGAGCAGTAAAACGTTCACTCGACTGGGAAGAATAATTATGGATTTTGCAAAATATCATCAACCATTTTCACACATTGCAAAAAATGATGTTGGCGTTCTTGTAATTCATGGATTAACATCAACAACTTCTTCAATGAAATTTCTTGCGGAGCAATTTGTAAATGAAGGCTATAATGTAGAATTACCAGGGTTAACCGGGCACGGTACAAAATGGCAGGATATGAATTCTGTAAAATTTACAGATTGGATAGATGACATGGAAAAAGCATTGAAAAAATTGCAAGAAAGGTGTTCCAAAATATTTCTCTGCGGTTTATCACTTGGAGGCGAACTTGCCTTATATATAATAGGAAAACATCCTGAGATCGCTGGAACTATACTGATCAATCATACCAGCAAATTCACAAATCCCAAGTTCTGGTTCGTACCATTCTTAACTAAATTCATTCGATCTGTTCCTGCTATTGCTTCCGATATAAAAGATCCTAATTCTAAAGAAATTGCTTATGACAGAACTCCAACAAATGGAATTAATGAAATGCTAAAGTTGATAAAAAAAGTTAATAAATTGCAATCGAATATTTTGCAGCCATGTCTTATCTTTAAATCAAAAGAAGATCATGCAGTACCAAAAATAAGTGCAACTTACACAATGAAAAAACTTGGATCAAAAGACAAAGAATTGATTTGGTTGGAAAATTCTTATCATGCTGCACCGTTGGATTATGATAAAGAATTTATAGCAAAGAGAAGTATTGAATTTATAGAGAATCATCTTTAAAATATGTTTTGAGTGTAACAATAGCCCGACCATTCTTACAGTGTAGTGTAAAAATAGTTTGACTATTATTACAGAGTCGGTTCTTTTGTCTTTGGAGTTTATATGAAATATTATCATAGAACAATAGAAAAAAAACTGAAAGATACTTTCACTCGTAAAGAAGCGATTTTCATTTTAGGTGCACGACAGGTTGGCAAAACCACACTCATGAAACATTTTATGAAGGAATTTGCAGATAACACAACTCTCTATTTTGATCTTGAGAATCCATCCAATCTTTCCATCATCAATAAAGGAGCTAATGAATTTCTTGCTTTTCTATCTTCACAAGAATTAGCTAATGATGTTACAAACTACATTTTTATTGATGAAATTCAATATGCTGATGATTTTTCCAGTTTGATTAAATATTTTGTAGATCATCATTCAGACAGATATAAATTTGTGCTCAGCGGCTCATCTTCATTGCAGATCAGAAAAAAGTTCAAAGAATCTTTAGTTGGAAGAAAGATAATATTTGAGCTATATCCACTTTCTTTTTCAGAATTTTGCGCTTTTAAAGATGAACCAGTAATAAGCAAAAAACTTATTGAAATTGATCCATACAATATAGAAGAAGATCCTCTAAGATTCGAAAATGAAAAAATGAGGAATCTTTTAAAGGAATTTCTGCTCTATGGCGGTTTCCCCAAGGTTGTTCTGGAAAAGAAAAAAGAAGATAAGATCAGAGATTTGGAAGATATAGTTAAGTCTTACATAATGAAAGATATTCGTCATATTTTCAATCTTGAAAAGATCGAACAATTTAATCATTTGATTAAGCTGTTAGCCGTTTTTATGGGTAAAGAATTGAATATATCAAAATTATCGAATGAAACAAAATTGCATAAACAAACTCTGGAACATTATATCAATGCACTGGAATCCGGTTATATCATCAAGATCATTAAACCATTTCACAAGAATCTTTCTTCCGAACTGCGGAAAACACCTAAATGCTACTTTCTCGATAACGGACTGCGAAATTTCTTGATTTCTAATTTCAGTGATATCGAATTTCGACCCGACCGAGGTGAACTTATGGAAAGTTTTGTATTTTCACAGCTCCAGAAGAAAGCTGATCCTCTTACAAAAATAAACTTTTGGAGAACTAAAGCTAAGCAGGAAATCGATTTTATTTTGCAGAAGGAGAACAAGTTATTTGCATTGGAAGTTAAATGGAATAACGGAGCAACGCAAAATTTAAGAAAATTCCAACAAACATATCCTGAAGCTAAAATTTATCTTATGAGCATGCTGCAGGAGTATAATGGGAAAGGTATTATACCGGGATATATGATATGATAATTGAAATATGGAGCAGATTATGCTAAACAAGATCGACCCGACGAAAACAAAATCGTGGATGAATCTGGAAGAACATTTTCAAAGAATGAAAAATGTTCAAATGAAAGATCTCTTCAAAAAGGATAAAAACCGTTTCGCTAAATTCTCACTTGATTTTGAAAATATACTCATAGATTTTTCTAAGAATATCATTACCAATAAGACGATGAATCTGCTCTTGAAGCTATCCGATGAGATCAATTTAAAATCTGCTATTAATGACATGTTTGCAGGTGAGAAGATCAATGAGACTGAAGATCGTGCAGTTCTGCATACAGCACTTAGAAACCGCTCAAATAAACCTGTGCTATTTGAGGGAAAAGATGTTATGCCGGATGTGAACAAAGTTCTTAAGCATATGAAAGAATTTTCTGATAAGATCACATCTGGTTTGTGGAAAGGATTTACCGGCAGGGCGATAACTGATATTGTGAATATCGGAATTGGCGGATCTGATCTGGGCCCTTTAATGGTTACGGAAGCTCTCAAACCATACAATAAAGGAATTACTGCTCATTACATCTCTAATGTAGATAGTACACATTTGGTGGAAACACTCAAAAAATTAAATCAGGGAACTACACTATTTATGATCGCATCTAAAACATTTACAACTCAGGAGACAATGACCAATGCGCATTCTGCACGAGCCTGGTTTCTATCTCAAGCAAAAGATACAGAATTTATTAAGAAGCATTTTGTAGCGATCTCCACCAATGAAGATGGCGTAACTAATTTCGGTATCGATAAGGAGAATATGTTTGGTTTCTGGGATTGGGTTGGAGGAAGATATTCACTCTGGAGTGCTATCGGACTTCCTATTGCCTGCACAATTGGATTCAAAAATTTTGAAAAATTATTAGAGGGTGCTCATACGATGGATAATCATTTCAGGGAAACTCCTTTCAAAGAAAATATCCCGGTTATTCTTGCACTCATTGGTATTTGGTATAATAATTTCTTTGGTGCAGAAAGCGAAGCGATATTACCATACGATCAATATCTTCATAGATTCCCGGCATACTTCCAGCAGGGAAATATGGAAAGCAATGGAAAATATATAGATCGCGCAGGCAAAGAAGTAAATTATCAAACCGGTCCAATAATTTGGGGAGAACCTGGAACTGACGGGCAACATGCTTTTTATCAACTTATCCATCAGGGAACTAAAATGATACCTTGTGATTTTCTGGCTCCGGCAGTTTCTCATAATCCAGTTGGAGATCATCATCAGAAGTTACTTTCAAATTTCTTCGCTCAAACCGAAGCTTTGATGAACGGCAAAACAAAAGATGAAGTGATTTCCGAATTAAAGGAGATAGGAAAAACAGAAAAGCAGATCAAGAAACTTCTTCCTTTCAAAGTTTTTAAGGGAAATAAACCGACAAATTCAATATTATTCAAACAATTAACACCCAAAACTCTGGGAATTCTCATCGCAATGTATGAACACAAAATATTTACACAAGGTGTTATTTGGAATATTTTCAGTTTTGATCAATGGGGTGTGGAACTGGGAAAACAGCTTGCCGGAAATATTTTACCAGAACTAAATTCTTCGAAACCAATAACTTCCCACGATGTTTCAACTAACAATTTAATTAATAGATACAGGAAAATGAGAGGACCACTTTCCAAAGTAAAAACACTTAATTTAAATCAGCTCAATTTGCCTATTACTCCAGACGGTTCAAATTG
>DAOUVH010000299.1 GCA_030667725.1 Candidatus Cloacimonadota bacterium
GTAACGATAATATCTGCATTTTGAATTTTAGATCTCAAATCTGTAGCATTTATGACAAATTCACTTCCTGAAACAAATTGAGATTTGAACAAAAGAGAGAGTCCTGCAGCTAATCCTCCTGCTGCTCCACTTCCTGCAAATTTTGTAATATCTATTTCTGTGTCTCTTTTCACGATTCGAGTAAAATGTGTTAAATTATCTTCCAGGATCTGCACTTCATCTATTGAAGCTCCTTTCTGCTGACTATAAACTTTTGCAGCTCCATTTTCTCCGAGCAGTTTATTTGAGACATCACACAAAAAGGTTATTTTAATATTCCGATATTTGTTTAGTGCTGAAATATCAATTCTCTGCAGATCTTTCAAATAAAGCCCACCAGCTTTGATATTTATTCCATTCTTATCTAATAGTTTTACACCTAAAGCTTGTAATGCACCTGCTCCGCAATCTGTGGTAGCACTTCCCCCTAAACCCAGAATTATCTTGGTAAATCCGCGTTCTATAACTTTTCGTATCAATTCACCTGTGCCATAAGTTGTTGTATAAAGTGGATTTCTTTTTTCTTTTGGAATTAAAAGCAATCCGGAAGTTGATGCCATTTCAATGATCGCAGTCTTGTTATCTTTCAGGATACCAAATTCAGCCTGGATCATTCTGCCTATTGGATCTGTGACAAAATCCCTCATCGTGCTTCCACGATTTGCGGAGATAAGACAATCTACAGTTCCCTCTCCTCCATCAGCCATTAGGATCTTTTCTATTTCATGTTGTGGGTCATTAATACCTTCTGTAATTGCATCTGCTGCTTGTCGGGAAGATAGGCTTCCCTTGAACGAATCGGGAACTATCAGGATTTTCATTTTTTAATTATTCTTTATCTAATTTTGCTAATATTTGATGTAATTGAATAATTAGATCTCTCAGATTTTCTCCGGATACTGAAGATATTGAAATGATGTTCTCGTGTAATTTAGTTTCGAATTCATTTTTCAACAAATTATAAAACTCGATCTTTTCTTCTTCGGGAATTGTATCCATTTTACTAAGTGCAATAAGATGTGGTTTTTTATCCAAATAAGGATCATAAAGATGCAGTTCTTTCTTTAATACCTGATAATCATTGAATGGATCTGAAGAATCTATATCGATAAGGAATAACAGGATTTTGGTTCTTTGAATATGTTTTAAGAATTGATCTCCCAAACCCTTTCCATCATGAGCACCTTCAATAATTCCGGGAATATCAGCCATTACAAAAGATTCAAAATCGCTAACTTGAACCACACCGAGAGAAGGTGCCAAAGTTGTGAATTCATAATCCGCTACTTTGGGATGAGCTGACGAAACTTTGCTTAACAGAGTTGATTTTCCGGCATTTGGAAAGCCAACCAGACCAACGTCTGCCATTAATTTAAGAACAAGTTCTAATTCAAGAATTTGACCGTTACCACCGGGTTTAGCATATCTGGGGGCTTTGTTGGTAGAACTTTTAAATCTGGTATTCCCCCTTCCTCCGTTTCCACCTTTAGCAAGAAAGATCTTCTGCCCATGACTCAAAACCTCTCCGATTTTTTCTCGCTTTCCCTCGATAATATCAAATATTTCTGTCCCTAATGGTAAATCCAAAAATCTGTTTTCTCCACAGGCACCTGTTTTATCGCTTCCCTGACCGTGCTGTCCTCTTTCAGATTTGAAAAGTTTGTTGAAACGATAGGCGATGAGTGTGTTAATGTTTTCATTCCCAATGGCAATAATATCTCCACCTTTACCTCCATCACCGCCATCGGGTCCACCTTTGGAAACGAACTTTTCTCGACGGAAGCTAACGCATCCACTTCCACCACAACCTGATTCAACCTTAATCCGCGCAAAATCTATAAACATAATATTCCTATTAATAAACTATTTATTTCTATTTTATAATTTGCTTGAACAACTATTATTCTAACCATTCAGAAGGTCAAGAAAAGCAAGAATCAGGCAGATGCCGGACATTCCGAAGGTTATTCCAATTATTTCATCAATAACATCTTTTTATTTGCAACAGTTTTATTATCAACTATTAATTTGTAGAAATAAATTCCTGAGCTAACTGGTTGATCGTTTGAGTCTGTACCGTTCCAAGTAACTGAAGATTGATTATTGAATATTGAATATTGTTGAATTTTCTGTCCTTTCAAATTATATATCATCAACTCCGCGCTTTCAATGTTCTCCTTGGTTAAATTGAATGAGATTGTTGTGGATGGATTGAAAGGATTCGGATAGTTCTGTAATTGGTAATCAGGTTTTATTACCAGGTTATTTTCTGCAGAAACATATGGTACTCCATTAAAGTTTTCATATGCTCCAATATCAGGATTTGAACCGACCGGAGTAGGACGTGTTGTGCCTTCAATATCTGCTTCTGGTGCAAAGTACCAGGTTCCATCAATTTCGATCTCTTCGATACCAGCTCCTACACAATGGCTGAATCCTGTGATGCTGTAATCACCATAACTCTGACCAGCAAAGCGTGGAATAACATCAATATTGCCTTCTCCTTCCCAACCTCCCTGAACATCACAATACCTAACTTCTACATTTGCGTCAGGACCAACAACAATCTCCTGA
>DAOUVH010000009.1 GCA_030667725.1 Candidatus Cloacimonadota bacterium
GTAATATTCAGACCAAATGATAGAAGTTCCCCAACAGGAGTAACTGCATCCACGGTAAATGTGAAAATTCCATATCCTGTTTGCCCTGAATTCAAATCACCGAAATAAACATCATCATTATTCATTGTGATATAAGCAGATGTTGTAGATAATAATCCATTGACATCTTCAGCTAATTGAGTTCCGTTATTGCGAATTGAGACAAGCATATCAATTGTTTCCCCTGGATCTATATATCCGTTAGTATTTCCAATCATTTCATCAATTTCATATCCTAAAAAAGCAATATAAACACCCGGGATCTGTTCCATAGCCTCAACTGCATCCAAATCAAATCCAGCATCAGGTGCAGTTTGAACGCCATCTCCATCATCAACTATCTTTACGAACTGAGCATCTATCAAACCGCCATTGGACAGATCAAATTCAGTAGTACCATTTCCAGTTCCAAGTGAATACCAAGGTCCATCAATGAATTCTCCTACATAACAAGTGAAACCCTCTGCCGAAGTATCACCTTCGTATATTATGATATCATTTCCCGGTCCATCAGGAATCGGGTATTGCATATCTACCACTACCCAGCCATTCCTGCCGATAGAATAATTTCTGTTATCAGGAGCTCCGATTACACCCGGTGTATCACCCTCATCTGCAGTATTATTATCGGGAATCTGAGAAGCTGATATTTTATATACGAACTGACCATCCTGTGGTGTAAGTTGGAAGTCTGTGGTTGTTGAATTATTGGCAGTAACCGTTACACCCGTGATCGTTTGGGTTTCATAACCATTGGCTACGATCGTAATATCATAAGTTCCAGGTAATACATATTTATGGTAATCACCCACAACCGGATCGGTATAACAAGGAAAATAATCATTGATAAATACATTAGCGGTAACAGGATCATCGGTATTTGCGTCTGTTACAATACCTTCCAGACCATAACCGGAATGTTCGATCATACTCAGCATTGCAGGTTTATTGTAGTTGTAAAACATCATAATCTGATATGTAGGTGGATCTTTATCATAGGAAATTTCCATTGACCAGCTGATCGCTCCCATCATACCATAGTTTGTATCTTTTGTGCTGCCGTTGATAGCATACATCCCTGTGTTTCCTTGACCATACTCCATATTTGCATAACCGGAGGATGAGGAATATTCACCTGCCAATTGAAAAATATGACCAAAATCAGGGCATTGATCAGAGCGATAACTCCACGGACATGAAATGTATTCCGTACCACTGTGATATGTTGTATGCACAACAAATTGACGATTATAATGACAATCTCTAAGTGCTTTTGATTCAGGTTGAGAAAATGCTCCGGGACTATAGCCCCAGGCATCCCACATGTAGCCGGAATCACGATTTAGATCTACTCCATTAGCATTATAGCGATCATCAGCTACACGACCATCAGGATTTACCATGTAATATATCCAAATCTCACGGTTATCTATCAGGTCTGTAACTTCAGGATCAATTCCATATTCACGACACAGATCACGAGCAAAACGAATACAATTTTCAGCACATCCTATTTCATCACCATGAATTCCACCGTCAAACATAACTTCTGCTTCGTTTTCATCAAGCGTTACATTGTCGGATATCTTTAATGCTCCAAGTTCTCTGCCTTGAACGGAAGTACCAAACATATACTTTTCACAAATATCCGGGAAAGCAGTGACAAGACTATCGGCTAGTGCTACAATTTCCGCATAAGTATGATAAGCTTCTCGTGTATTATCCATTGAAGACCAGAAATTTTCTGCATAAGTTTTTACATCTTCTCTTTCGATCCGGTATCTGAGACCGGTAGCTTTTAAAGTATTAAATTCGGAAGGAATTACATAGATCAGAGCTTCACCATTGGGATAGATATCTCCTTTGGGTTGCAATTCAACTAATTTTCCAAGTTCAAAATCGTTACTATAAAACACACGAACTTCCATCTCATTATCCCGCCAGGCAAAGACAGTACTGATAAGAACTACACTAAATAACAAAGTAAAAAACAATTTCTTCATTAAGTTCTCCCATTTATAATTATTTTATCCTTATTTAATTTTACGCATTAATTATTCCAGAAATTTATTATAAATTACTAATTTCTGTTTTCCTTTTGACATAAAAACCTATCTAAGAAAGTTAGCAACAAAATAATTATTAGAGGAATTTATGAATTATATAATTACCGGCAAGGGCTACATTTCTGAGCTTGTAATGAAAACTGAGACCATGGGTAAGATCGAGGACAAGGTCAAGGTCAAGGTCGAGGACAAGACCAAGGTCAAGGCTAAGGTTATTTCGGAAGAAGATTTTAGAAATTCAGAATTAATTTTGAAAGCCGGTGATAAAGTTTATGCTCCCACTGAGAGCGCTTTAGAAATGATCTTGGAAAAATCTACTTCCCGAACCTTTTCCAATGCTGTTGAACAACTGAAAGATAAACACAAATTCCGAGAGTTGATGAGCAATCTTTACCCGGATTTCTTCTTTTGTAAAACTACGGTTGATGAATTGGTTAAAATCGAACTGGATAGAAATAAAAAATACATCGTAAAACCAACCAAGGGTTTCTTCGGAACCGCCGTAAAAGAGTTAAACAAAGAAACCAATATCTCCGAGATCGCAAAAGAGATACGCAATGAGTTGCAAGAAAATTCCCGTTATTTCTCTGAGAGTGTTTTATCTAAAAATAAATTGATCATCGAACAATTTGTGGAAGGTGAAGAATATGCTGTGGATATGTATTATAATGAACAAGGCAAACCGGAGATAATGAATATTTATCATCATCCAATTCCTGAAAATAATGAATATTTCCATGTACTTTATTATACAAATAAAGAAATTTTCGATAGATTTTACGATAGGCTCAAAGCTATATTTATTGAATTAAACAAGCATTTAAAGATTACCAATTTCCCGATTCACGCTGAATTCAAATTAGAAAATGATAAATTGATTCCCATAGAAATGAATCCGCTTCGTTACGGTGGATTTGGATTAGCCGATCTCACATTTCATGCTTTCGGATTTAATCCATTTCTAGCATTCTTCGAGAATTTTAAACCAAACTGGCAAGAGATATGGGACATAAGGAACGAGAATCATTTTGGCTGGGTTCTGGGATATAACGGAACTGATATTGATGTGAAAACTCATTCTCCAAATGATGAAGCATACCTGCATTATCTGGGAGACACGCTTCATTATGTTGAGATCGATCACAAAGAAAATCCTGTATTCTCTATTGCTTATATTAAGGATAATTGTCCTGTTTCTTTACAAAGAATTTTAAAAACCGAATTCAATGATTTCTTTGTACCGGTTAAGAAGGGTGAGTAATAACTCTGTTTAATCTGTCCCAGCCGTGAACAGCTGGGCAATTATATCATTATTCCCACGTGGGAAAAATGATCAGATAATTGACTCATTCAGGATTGATGAAAAATCACATCTCGATTTCCTGTTCTAACCCTTTCTCTTTACCTTTTACCGCTTTCTTGAATGTGATATTTTCTGCTGGAGGTAAATTTGGTAATTTATCTTCTAAAAGATCTTCAACTGTTATTATTTGTAATTTCTCAAATTTTCTACCGAAATTCTGCTCCAAATAATATCCTTCTTTCTTTACAGCTTGTGTCATTCCATCTGTAACCTGTTTGGCAAAGCAGACAAAAAGCCCCATCACTGCTTCTCTATTTTTGATTGTTTGAATGAAATGATTAACCTGCTGCAAACTGGCATTACCGCTTTTAACTTCAATAAGAACAAATTCTTTCTTCCAAGGCATATCAAGAGTTAAATATCCGTCAAATCCGGTTTGATTTTTCTTTTCATTTAAAACACCATGAAGCATAACTTCAATGATCCATTCTTCAAACTTCAAACGACCTTTTCTGGTTGCAGTTGCAAGTTCTCTGGCAGAAGCAATATCCTGCGGGAAACCAAATATCTCGAATGTTTTACGAACACCAATTCCATAAGCATCCATCAATCTTTTTGTAATTAGCTTAACTGCCAGATGGGAAATATCCACTCCAACCCAATTTCTCTTTAACTTCTGAGCTACGGATATTGCTGTGCCGCAACCACAGAAAAAATCCGCAACAACATCTCCCTTATTAGAACTGGCTTCAATAATTCTTTCCAGCAGTTTTTCAGGTTTTTGGGTTGGATAACCAAGTCGTTCTGAGGCACCTCCTTTTAGCGAAAATATATCTGTCCAAATTGACTGAAGAGGAACACCAGGTAACTCATCAAGAAAAACTATCTTACATCTCTTTATTGGTTTTCCATTTTTACCGAGTTTGATTCTACCGTGACTATTTGGAACTTCTGTTTGTTGTGCATTCCACAATTTGATTATTTTATCGTAATTTGTACGCCACCGGGCACTTGTACCCATAAAATCATATTCACGCATGGAGTTTCGAGGATCAAGCATATTTTCTGCTTTATAGTATCTTCCAGAAGGAAGTTTATTCCATTCTGAGTTCAGATATTCAGACGAATAAGGAGTATATTGTGGATTCCAGGTATAGTTCTTTTTTTTTGAATAAAAAAGTAGTAAGTCATGAATGTTTCCATATTTATGTGGATCATTATGAGCTGTAGTTCTTTTCCAGATAATTTCATTTTTATAGTTTGATTCATTAAATATCATATCACAAACAATCTTAAGATAATGGCTCATTGTAGGATCACAATGCAGATAAAAGCTGCCGGTATCTTTAAGTAGTTTATGCATATACCAGATACGAATGCCCATTGTAGCTAGATAGGAAATTGCACTTTTGGAGATATTAATTTTATCGAGAGCATTTAGAAATTCATAAAGATTCATATCAATGTCTTGTATTTCCCTGAGAGTATCAAGGTAACCAACATTGCTCCAGGTATCAGCAAATGCCTGCTTTTGCGCTTTTGTATCTTCCATGTCGATACTTTCATAAAGCACATTGTAATTGCGTTTGCTGTTAAATGGTGGATCGATGTAGATAAGGTCAATGAATCCGTTGGGGTTTTGTTTGAGCAGATCTTTCATTATTTCCAGGTTATCACCAAAAAATAGTTTGTTCATAATTCAATCCTTATTCAAAGTTTCTATTTTCTTTTGAAATGAAATTATTTTTTACTTTTCGAGTGTCAAATCATTTGTTTCATTTTGACAAGTTAAACCGAAACCCTGCAATCGCTTCTCTCAATTTAACATCCAATTAGCAATTTCAGGATTGGTAGCATAGAAAGAAACCTTGAAAGGGCTAACTCCCAAGAAATCTGGAAGGAAGCCCTTGCAAGGTTAATTATTAATCACAATCCACACAGTCTTCATATTTGGCATGTGTCTTAAAGCGCGTCATTCCCAGTTTGCCGAATAATGAATCAACCAGCGAATATATCACCGGAATTACAAACAGGGTAAGTACAGTTGCAAATGCCAAACCAAAAGCAATACTCACAGCCATCGGTTTCCAATCTGCTGTTATACTGGAAGTAGAAAGAATGATCGGCATGAAACCGGCTATCGTCGTTACAGTTGTCATAATAATCGGACGCAAACGAATAGCTCCGGCATTAATCAGCGAATTCCAACGATCAACTCCATTTGCCCTTTCCCGATTCACAAAATCAACTAGAACCAGGGCATCATTTACCACAACTCCTGCGAGTGCAACGACTGATATCATCGTCATCATGGAGAATGGTAAGCGAGTTACAAGAAGTCCAAATATTACACCGATAAAAGCAAAGGGAATTGTAAACATCACAATTAGCGGCTGCACAGCCGATTTAAACTGAGTTGCCAATATCGTGAAGACAAGCAGCAAGGCAACGCCAAAGGCAAAATACAGTGAATTGTTTGTTTTTGCCTGCTCTTCTGCCTGACCGCCGTACTCTATCTGATAACCGGGGAAACGTTCTGTAAATCCGGTAAGATAGCCTTTTGAACCGGTAATTATATTTCCACGCAATAACTCGGTAACTTCATCAGCAGAACGAAGTATAGTGCGTCCATTTTCCTGATAAGTTGTCACCGAACCGGTAACAGTAATTACTCTTTTTCGGTCACGATGTTCTATTTGTGCATATCCGGAGCCAATTTCCAGATCAGCAACTTCTTTTAGTGCGATCACATCACCGTTCCTGGTGCGAACCGGTAGATTTTCCAAATCTGATAGTTCATCGATCTGTTCATCCAGAACCCTCAATATTATATCATATTCATCCATTCCGGAACCGCGATATTTAGATATGTAACCTCCAAAGGAAGCATAACCTACAAGTGATGAAATAGTTTGAACATTCAAGCCATAAAGAGCCAGCTTATCATGTTTTGGAACGATCCGGATCTCTTTCTTACCTTCGGAAAAACTTGTTTCCAAATCTGAAGTACCGGGAATTTTCTCAATTTCAGAGATCACGTAATCACCAATTTCCTCCAATCGGGTAAGATCATCACCTTTGATGCGAATCTCGATATCTTCTCCGGTGGGAGGTCCGCCGCGTCCCCCATCCTTGAAACTGAAAGTATAGAGTCCCGGTAAAGTCTCCAGATATTTTCTTATCCTGTTTTTTATCTGGTCATGGCTAAACTGCATATCATCAAGTTCTACCAGATCAATTTTTATATTTGCATTTCTGGTTTCCACCATGTTTCTGTGATTTTCAGAATACTGACCAACAGTGCTTACAACCGCTTCTATATCGGCTTTTTCCGGTATTTTCAAGATGAAATTCTCGATCTGTGTTACAACTTCATCCGTTTTCTCAAGGCTGGTTCCTGTGGGTGTTTCCAAATTCATGACGATAGTTTGTGGTTTTGCCCGAGAGAAGAATTGAAATTTAACTAAACCTGAAAACAAAATAAGAACTGAAAGAAGCAAAGCACCTATTAAAGCTAACATCGTCAATAATCTGTGCCTCAATACTTTCTTAACAGCTACACGATATTTCCGAACTAACCATTCATGTAATTTATGGTCCTTTTTCTTTCGATCAAAATTACTTTTTCCACTAAATTCTGCCACATGAGAAGGTAAGATAACCAGACTTTCAAAAAGAGATGCAAACAATGCCATGGAAACCACGATTGGGAAAACACTCATAAATTTACCCATCATTCCTTCCATCATCAACAGTGGCATGAAAGCAGCAATAGTTGTTGCTACAGCAGCCACCACCGGCCACATGATCTCTTGCGTACCTTTTATGGCAGCATCCCGCGGACTCATCCCCATCTCTCGATAGCGATGAATATTTTCCAGCACAATGATCGCATCATCCACTATCATACCCAATACCAGGATCAAAGCAAAAAGGCTGAGGTTATTTATTGTAACGTCGAAGCGCTGCATTAAAATGAAAGCCAACAGAAAACTAAAGGGAATTCCCCAAGCGGCAAAAAGAGCATTCTTCCAACCAATGAAGATCCACAATACTATGAAAACCAGTATGATTCCCATTAATGCGTTATTTCCCAAAGTGCTTATGCTGTTTTTCACCCTGATTGAACCATCATTACGAACTTCCACTGAAAGTCCGTCCATTCTATTTTCAAATTCGGTTGCTTTTTCGCGTACATTTTCCATCACAGTGATAATATTCCCATCAGCTTTCTTGTAAATATCAACTGTTACGGCTTTTTTACCATCCAGTTTACTCAGTGTAGTAGCTTCTTCCAATGTGTCTCGAACTGCAGCTACATCTTCTATTCGTACCGAACGCCCATTGTCATCCATTCTCACCACAAGATCACCGATTTGATCGATATTATCAAATTCACCCATTGTTCTGATCAGGAATTCAGCATATCCTACCTTAATTGAACCACCCGGTGCATTCATGTTTCTCATGTTGATAGCATTTGCCAGATCGGTCAAAGATATGCCGTATTCTTTCAGTTTCTGAATATTGCTATCGATCCAGATTTGACGATCTCTCGTTCCGGCTATTTCCACTTTAGAAATATAATCCAGATCTAAGATTTCATCTTTGAAGTCGTCTGCCAGTTCCCGCAAAGCATTATCAGAAAGATCTCCACCTAATGTAACCGTGCAGATCTCATTTACTTCACGCATATTCAACTGAAGCAGGAACGGATCATCAGCATCATCCGGCAGGTCATTCACCTTGTCCATTTCCGTGTTAAGATCACTCCAGGCTTTCTCAATATCAGCTTTGGGATCCATTTGAATGTAAATTGTAGCTCTTCCCTCTGAGGCTGTGGAACTCATATAATCCACATCTTCCAAATCTGTAAGCTGATCTTCGATCTTCTTAATAACCAGCTTTTCCATTTCAGCCGGAGAAACACCACGATAGCTGACCATGATATAGAATGAACCAAAGTCAACCGCTGGCATCTCTTCCTTGGGCATGTTTATCATTGTGTACAAACCAAATATGAACACAATGATCATGATCATATTTATCAGAACACCGTTATCTACAGAAAATTTTGCTAAAGACATATCATCTCCCTTTTCATGTTGATCAATTTATCTCGAAGCCGGATTTCACTTCTACCAGAGTTCCGTCGGAAAGACTGTCTATACCGTCGATCACCAGTTTATCTCCTGCCTGCAGTCCGGATTTTATTATTATATTATTAGCTACTTTTTCTCCCAGTTCCACTATTCTGAGTTTAGCCCTGTTCTCCGAATTTATAACGTAAACAAATTGTTTATCATATTTTTCGCGCAGGTTCTCGATAGAAGTGTAGAGCACATTTTTAAATGTTTGGGAATAGATGTGTCCTTCGACCACCATTCCCGGGAAAAGTTCCATATTTGGATTGGACAGTGTGATTTCTATTGGATAGTTATTCCCACCTGTAACAGGACGAATTCCAACACCAGATATCTTACCTTCATATTCTTTTCCATTGTATACAACAATTACATGGTCATCTTTTTTTACAAAGGAAATATCAGATTCACTTATCCCTGATTTGATCTTTAGCTTTTTGGAATTAACTATACCTACAATTTTCATCCCCGGATTCACCATTTCACCAACTTCCAAATTAAGTTCAGCGAGAAAACCTGAAACAGGTGCCGTAAACTTAGAATTCTCTAAATTCTTCCGTGCACTTTCAGCATTAGCCAGGGCACCATTGTAACCTGCCTGAGCATTCTTGAGAAAACTTGTAGCCTGCAGGAATTCACTTTCTGAAATTTTATTCTCATCATACAATCTCTGGGAAGCTTTCATGCTCATACTAGCTGTTTCCATATTTGCTTCCGCTGCCATCAAAGCTGCCTGAGCCTGTAACAATAGATTTTTTGAATCGGTGTTATCAACCCTGCCGATAGCATCACCTTTATCTATCCAATCACCCAGATTTTTGTAAATTTCAACTACTTTCCCATTTGTTTCACTGGAAAGATCAACATCTGTGATCCCTTCCAATTTGCCAATGATATTTACATATTTTTCAAGATCTTCTAATTCCATTTCCTGAACCATTACGATCACTTCTTGCTCCTTAGATTTGCCACTCTCATCCATGCCGGGTTTTTTGTTTTCCGTGCAGGAAATAAGTGATACTAAGACCACAAGAATTATTAAAGTTAGTTTAAATAATTGTTTCATTTCTCCCCCATTTTATTTATTTAATATTTTTTCTAAAATTTGCGGATCTTCAGTACCCATCAATAACTGCAATGTTGACTTAGCACGCAAGAAATTATAAAAACTGGTTGTGTATTGGTTTTGTGCTGAGGTAAACATCACTTCCGTAGAGAGAAGATCATTAGCAGTAATTACACCATGAGTAAATCTTTCTTTCATCTGTGCATATGTTTCTTTAGAATATTCCATTGCAAGTTTGGAAGATCTTACTGTCTTAGCTGCTGCAACCAGATTTATTAATGAACTTCGCAGTGAAAGTATAATCGTATTGTTGACTGATTCTAAGGCATATTTCGATTGCTTCAGATTATGGTTAGCTTTTGCAACTTCCAAACCATTATCTGCAAGCGGAAATATGGGAATTGAAAGATAGACTCCTAATTGACCACTCTCAATAAAATCTTCCTGGTAATCGTATTTTGACCAACTATTGGAATATTGTAAATTCACTGATGGTAAGAAGTTTCCACCAGCCAACAGTAAAGATTTTTTATTTGTATCAACCGAGATCTCAGAAATCTTAAGTGATGGATTATTGGCTTCACCAATATCAATTATCGCATTGGTCATTTCATCTAATTCGGAAATAGATTTACTGCTTAATTCATCTAAAGTTGGTTGATGAATCTCAATTGGAATTTCTGCAAGTTCTTTCACTTTCTCAATCTGCAAGTAATTAGCTAATTCCAATAAGCTTATCTGGTAAAGATTTTCTATCTGGATCAGGGTAACTTCTTTAACTGCTAATTCAGATTGTAATTGTAGATATTCTGCTTTGGAAAGCGTTCCAGTATCGTAGCGGATCTGAGCGATCTCTACATTTGTTTGGGAAGAGAGAAGATCCTTTTGTGAGATTTCCAACAAAACCTGGTTTTCCAGAACACTAAAATATTTTGATTCCACATCAGCTATTGTACTTAAGGTCTTGCTTTTCAAACTCTCTTCAGAGATCTTATAGCCATCATTAGACATCCGCGCACCTAACCAGAGTTTGCCACCATTGAAAACAGGTTGATCGATTGTATATCCATAAGATTTGGATTCTTCTGCTGGTTCTGAACCCATCATCAATCTCGGTTCATCATATTTAGAGTAGTTACCGCTTAAACTGGCTGTAGGGATCAAATTTATATATGATTGCCAAAGACTATTCTTACTGGCTTTGGTTGCCTGCTGTTGAGACAACAAATCTGGATTGTTTTTTAGGGCAAGCTTCTTTGCTTCATCCAACGAAAGTGATTGCGCTGTTAAGCTCATTGATAATAGAATCACAATAATTGATAATAGTATTTTTTTCATTTATTCTCCTCTTTCAGAAATACGAATTCATTTTCGGGCTTCAGAACTTCATCTTTCAATTTTAATAAATTTCTTTTTTCTGTCTTATGCATATCTTCTCCCCTATTCATTAATATCCGAATATAAAAAGGAGTTTTCATTTTTTCTTCCGGTGGGATATTACATTTTTCTTTGTGATATTTTATATGAGTTAATATTTTATCTAATCGTTTGTCTAAAAGTTGAAGAAACATTTTTTTATTTATCCCATTTCCCATAAAAGATATTGCCATCCAGAAGTCAGCATTCAGTTCACCTTTAGACTCCAGAAAGTACTTTATAATTTCACGGAAATGTTGTATTCCTGTTTTTGAGATAGTAAATACTTTTCGTGGCGGATTATTTCCTTCTACAACCTGTTTGCCGGAAATATATTTATTTGCTTCTAAGCGCTGTAGTGCTTTGTAGATGGAAGGCATTTTCACACCTGCCCACACATCAAGTCCTTTCATTTTTGTAAATTGGATAATTTCATAACCATACATCGATTTCCTGTTCAGAAAACCGAGTATGACCAAATCTGATTTATTCATTGAAGCCTCCTTTCCAATTCATTTTTTTCATCTATGCAATATAGACAGAAAAATATATGGAATCCTGCATTTTATTTTCTATTACTTTCTTTTTTACTATTCTACTATAGAATAAGGCAAAAGAAATTTCAGGCAATTTATTGTCAATTATATTATTATAAAGTAGAGTAGTCCCGATGTTCAAATGTGATATTCTGAGATTATTTTTCTGACAGTATAGGATTTTAACTTCTTTATATTATTAGTGTTAGCAATTCCGAACAGGATATTTTTCTTGACACTATTAGGCACAAAAAGTTTTTCACCAGATATTTTATTTTAAAATAAATTAGAATCCTGTTTAAGATGAATAGGTAAAATATGGAGATTTAATGCATCAAAATAAGTTGTTTTCGTTTTTAATAATATTTATTGTTATTGTATTTGCAATAACAGATATAGTTCATGCTTCACAATTACGGGATATCCAAATAATCGAAATTGAGCAATTCACTTCAGTCCCTGAATTTTCAGGCATTTTAACTTATGATGAAAATATTCAATCATTCTTTGATTTTCTAAGTCCGATCATTAAATCAGAAAATAGTTACATAATGCAAGACAGGATTAAATTATTGAAGCTGATCAAGAAATCTGAGAAAGGAAATCTTAATAATAATGATATTAACTGGATCAATGATAGGGCACGATATTATAAGTTACAAAATTTTTCATATAAAAGTCAGGAAAACTTATCATATTTATTAATAAGAATTGATGTTATCCCTGAATTAATGGTAATGTCTCAAGCTGCCATTGAGTCTGCATATGGAACATCAGGATTTGCAAAAAAAGCGAATAATCTTTTCGGTATGCGAACATTATCTCCAAATAGAGGTATTATTCCTAAACAGCACGCAAAGAACACACGAATCTATGTAGCAAAATATGATACGATTAATCAATCAATTCAATGTTATTTACGAAATTTGAATACACATCAGGCTTATGATTCTTTGAGGAAAATGCGTAAAGATTTTCGTAAAATAAATGAACCTCTTGATGCATTTAAGCTTGTATATGGATTGAAAAAATATTCTACCGAGGGTGATATTTACGTTCAAAAGATCCGAAGAACCATGAAGAAACATGAAAGTAAAATTAATGGGAACATTTAGTAATTTATAAAAGGATTGACATGTTGAACAGCTATTCAATTTTTAGATAAATTTATTACATAAATTTTTTGAATCGAGGAGAAATAAATGGCTATCCCATTAAATAAAAAAGAAAAAGATTTTATGCGAAAAATATTAAAATGGGACCAGCAAAAGGTTTCACTTATAGTTATAATAAATAATCTAGTTTTGATTGCTGGTATGATAGTAACCCTATATGTTGCTTTCAAAACAATTACAAACTTAAATAATCTTCAGTCATTATGGTTACTTTTACCCGGATATGTCATTGGAATATTACTGTTGAGTATTTTTATTATTGGAGATGTAAGGGTTAAAGAACGCAGGAAATATGCTGCGGTTATGCGAAAGATCTTGATCCACAGCAGAAATAATGAGTTATGAACGATATAGATAGATCACAATTATTAGATCTGGCTAGAAAAAGTATTGAATATTATTTAGATTATAAGAAAAAATATATTTTAAAGAATCCTGATAATCCTGCATTTAAGAAAGATCGAGCAGTATTCGTTACACTTCATAAAGATGGAAATCTTCGCGGTTGTATTGGGCATATGCACGCACAAATGTCACTGGATAAAGCAGTAATAGAAATGGCTACGGCCTCAGCCTTTGAAGATCCCCGGTTCCCACCTGTTCAAAAAGAAGAATTGGCAAAAATTGAAATTGAGATTTCTGTATTATCACCTATGGAAAGAATATCTGATTATAAGAAAATTCGTATGGGGATAGATGGAGTTTGGATTAAAAAAGGTTTTCGCAGTGGAGTTTATCTTCCACAGGTAGCAATAGAAACAGGTTGGGATCGTGAAACTTTCTTAAGAAGTTTATGCTCTTCTAAAGCCGGATTACCGGCAGATGATTATAAA
>DAOUVH010000278.1 GCA_030667725.1 Candidatus Cloacimonadota bacterium
TATCTTAAATAAGGTACTTAAATTCTCAGATAAAATTTACATTGTGCTTGGAGATAATCTAAAAACTGTAAAAAGTGAAGTCTTGGCGCATATTGGAAATTCCGAAGCAATAAGTTTTATTCACAATCAACTACACAGGAAGGGTATGTTTTCATCAGTACAAAAAGGCTTTTCCAGCACAAGTGGGAAGAATGCCGTTATGCTGCAGCTAATCGATCAGCCGTTTATTTCACCGAGTGTTTATGAAAAGTTAGTTGCAAATTATAACCCTGAAAATTTGATTGCACAACCATCATATGTAACTGAAGAGGTTAAACGTGGTGGTCATCCGCTTTTATTCGCTCCTGCATTTAAAGACATTGTGCTGTCTTACTCAATTGATTCTCAATTGAATGATGTAATTAGAGATAATAATAAGAGCAGGAGATTCATTGAAGTAGAAGATGAAACAATTCTGCATAATCTGAACACAAAAAAAGATTTTAACGATAAATTTAGAGGATAGAAATTATGGAAACAGCGGTATTTGATGTATTGCAAAGGGCAGTTGAGAATCAGAAACAAGGGATTGCATTCGTTCTTGCAACTATAGTTGAGGGTGTAGAGAAAACTCCGGGTCGTTCTGGTTTCAAACTAATTTCTTATGAGGATAAAACAAGTGAAGGAACGGTAGGTGGCGGCATGCTGGAAAGAATGGTGCTGGATAAATGCGAAGAAATTCATATTACAAAGGAAAATGCTTTCCTGGAATTTGAACTCACTGAAACTTCGGAAGGTATTGGTATGATGTGCGGGGGAAAAGCAAAAGTATATTTGGAATATTTTCCACCAACCAAGAAAGTATATATTTTTGGAGCCGGACACCTTTGCAGAAGCATTGTTCCTATCTTGAATTCAATCGGTTTCTATTGCATTGTGATAGATAACAGAGAGGAATACGGTAATAAAGAGAGGATTCCGCTAGCAAAAGAAGTTTATGTTGCAGATTATTTTGAATTCCTTAATAAATTTGAACCTCAAGAAAGTGATTCAGTTGTGATCTTTACCCATGGTCATAAATATGATTTTGATATTTTAGATAAATTGTGTGAAAGAAATGTACAAGTAAAATATATTGGAATGATAGGATCAAAAATAAAGACCGATGATGCAATAAAACGAATTAAAGAGAGAAAACATTCCGGAGCACTGATAGATAGTGTTTATGCACCGATAGGATTAAATATTGGCAAGACAACCACGCAGGAGATCGCAATTGCAATTACTGCTGAAATGCTGGCTGTTTATAATAATATAATTGATATCTATTCACTAAGCAGGAAATGAAAATATTTTCTTTATTAATATTATATTGACACATTTATATTAAATCCATGTTTTATAATCCATCTTAATATGGAGTTTGAATGAAATATATTTTAGCAATTTTCATTATTATTTTTAATTATTTTTTGTATGCTGATTCCGTTCCTCCTTATGTTACACCATTATATCCTACAGCTGGATCAAGCGGGATTCCTGTAGATTCAGATGTGACTTTTTATGTCAACGATGATGTCGATGGTGTTGATATAAACACTGTGTTGGTTGATATCAATGGAACAATCTATACCAGCGAGAGCACTGAATGTTGTGAGATTTTTTATGGATAACAATTTCTTCCCACCGGAACAGATGCAGGCAATGGGATATGGTGAGTTCAAACCACTCGTTCTAAATAATTCGACAATTAACAGGAAGAAGAACCGGAGAGTTGAGATACGATTAATAAAGATTTACAGGAGTGATTAATGGCGGAATTTTTTAAATTTATTAAGAGCCTTATCCAAAGCATTCCCTATATCAATTCACCTTTTATGCTCAAACTCATAGAATCGATAGCATTGATCATTATTATCTGGTTGTTTAAGATACTAATTGTTAAATTGATAAATAAGAATATTACTGATGTAAAAACCCAATATCACTGGCGTAAATTGATAAATTCTACTATTTTTATTATTATCCTGATCCTTGTGGGACGGATATGGTTTAGAGGGGCACAATCTCTGGTTACTTATTTAGGACTAGTTTCGGCTGGTGTTGCTATTGCTCTTAAAGATGTTCTGGCAAATCTTGCAGGTTGGCTTTATATCATTTCAAGACGACCCTTTAATGTGGGTGACAGGGTACAGATCGGTGAGTTTGCCGGTGATGTGATAGATCAAAGCTTTTTTGAGTTCACACTTCTGGAGATAGGGAACTGGGTTCATGCAGATCAGAGTACAGGTAGAATAGTTCATATACCAAATGGTAAAATATTTTCACAGGATCTGGCAAATTACGATAAAGGCTTTAAATATCTCTGGAATGAAATAGAAGTTGTTGTTACTTTTGAAAGTGATTGGAAAAAAGCGAAAGGGTTATTGCTTGATATTACAAACAAAAAAGGTGAGAATATCTCCAAAAGTATGGAAAGTCAAATCAAGAGGGCTGCCAAAAAATATATGATCTATTATAAAGAATTAACACCTATAGTTTATACAAGTGTTGTAGATCATGGAGTAAGGCTCACTATCCGTCATTTATGCGAAACCAGAAAACGGAGAGGTTATACCGAAGCTATCTGGGAAGATATTTTATTAGAATTTGCCAAAAACAAAAATATTGAGTTTGCCTATCCAACCACAAGATTTTATAAAAACAAAGAAGAATAATATAAAAATTAATTGTTTTGGATGAAACAAAAGTTAAACGTAAAATTTGATTTAGATGAATTGGAATAATTAAATGAATAA
>DAOUVH010000252.1 GCA_030667725.1 Candidatus Cloacimonadota bacterium
CAGAATATAGAAGCAGATCATCTCTTTCTTTACCATTGAAATCGTATAAGTATTTATTAATTTCATCATTAGATTCATAGAAATATGAAATCTGAGAATAAGTTTTGATAATATTAAAAATTGCATCCTTATTTTTAGGCTCGATCTTTAGAATATTTTTATAGGAATTTATTGATTCGATATAATGGTCTGCTAAATAATAACATCTTGATATATTACTGATATTCTTAATATAATTACTATTATCAGGGAAATAGCTATTAATTCTTTTATACTCCGTAATTGCTCTGTAATACTCTTCGTCCTGCATTAACTTATCTGCAAATTTCTCCATTCTAAGGATCTCTTGTGAAAATAGAGAAGCTACAAATATTAATAATAGTAGAAAGAATAATTGTTTCATTTGTTTTCCTTTACCGGGTCAAAATATTTAATTCTATTCCCAACAATTGTTTTTTTATAATATTGCAGATCATGACCACATCTGTTCAGTCTGTCTACGGTCATTAGAATTCCTATAAATCCGTGTTTTTTTAAACAATCTATGCTATAATGAGAGCAGGAAGGATACATTTGGCAATTATCTTGTTTAATTGGTGAAATGCCTATTTGATAAAATCTTACTAAAAAATGTATTGGAATAACGAAAGGACTGGTAACTTCAATTTTTATATCTTTTTTTTCTGGATTAACAAAATCTTCCGGTGAATTCATTTTGCCGAATATTGGTATTACACATATCATAACGAAGATAGATATTGTTAGCGTTTTTTTCATTTCTCTCTATTTTCTTTTAATTTTTCTCGACCATAATTCTAAATGCTAAAGCGAATGTGAAAATTTAAGAATTATTGTCAAATAGAAAATTGTTAAACGGTTGAATGGTTTAGTGGTTGAGAGGGGAGAAGAGAAAAGTGAAATGGGAAAAGTGACAGATCATTGATCTGTCTAAAAAAAACAGCTCATTCCAAGTTCTCGGAATGAGCTGTTTGTAAATAATTATAGTTCTACTTCAACAGCAAACATTTATTCATCGCTTCTGTTTTGCCATTCACGAGGAGTTTATAGAAATAGATTCCTGAGCTAACAGGTTGATTGTTTGAATCGGCTCCATTCCAAATTATTTCCCTCGTTCCTAAACCTCCGTTTGGGAACGCATTCACTATTTTCACTCTTTGCCCTTTTAGATTATAAATTGAAATCTCGACGTTGTCCGTGTGCTCTGTGGTTAAACTAAACGAGATCGTAGTAGTAGGATTAAAAGGATTGGGATAATTATTAAGATTTATAAAAGTTTCCGGTAATTCCATATCAGTTCCAACAGGAAGTTTTTCTACTACATTAGAAAATGCTGCCTCTGCGACAATGCCATTTGTGTATTGTGCAACTACAGCATATTGATACATCTCCGGTTCCAATTGTGCCCAAATAGTATCAGTAAAAACAGTTTCATCAATTACAGAAGAGAGCAGATCCCAATCATCCGGATTTTGGTTGTTAACTTCCAAAAAGCGGAAAACATCATAAGATTCAAGCTCTCTCTCAGCAGGTGTATCCCACGTGAGTAAGACTTCTGTGTTTCCCTCATTAATAACTGCAACAACATTACTTGCTGGAAGAGCTGTTTCAATTAGAGTAATTGTTCCCAGGTCAATGTTTTCAATCCCAACTGATACATCTTCGGTATGGATATCATATCCTTCCAGAGTAATTTCAAGAATATAATCATCATTCTGCTCAACTTCCGGGAAGAAAAAATCTCCATTGACATCTGTAACCATCTGGTAGCTTTCATTTCCGGTAAGTGTAACATCGCAATTTTCCAATCCAATTTCCGGTTGATCAGAGCCTACCACGTGTCCGCTTAGTTCAATCGTTGTTATTGGGTCTGGTATAAAGGCAGCACCACCGGTTGAATGATAAGCAGGATATGGATTGGGGAATTCTACCCAGTCACCACCAACGCCTTGAGCAATGTCATAAGCAAAATAGGGAATGCCATCGTCTCCGCGTGTTGCAGTTAGATAAACGGTGTTATTACCAACAGCCATTCCACGTCCCTGACCGTTACTGGCAGGAATTGAACCGGTAAGCTGGATCATTTCTCCAGTATCAATATTTATGGAATAGAGTCCTGAAGCTCCGTATTCAGTGTAACCATAAAAGAGATCATCAATTGGATTGTAATCGAGAGCAAAGAATCGAAAGCTATAACCGGTGTAAACGTCTAAAGCTAACGTAGCTGTTCCTGTGGTTGTGTCTATACTGTAAATGCCTTTAGGATCAGCATAATTAGAAAAGCCCCAAAGTGTATCTCTACCATAAGCGAGACTGCTCATGTCTTCGCTGATAGTGCAGATCTGCTGAGGAGAAGAAGTTAAACTTGCCTCATAGAGGTGGGTTGTGAATGCTCCTTCACAAAGGTAGAGTATTCCATCTGGTGAAGCAGCAGCTCCACTTACATCAAAAGAGTAGTGGGGAGTCCAAGTTACATTGGGAAATCCGTTCAGATCAGATGAAAATGTGGGAGGTGCAGAGCCTTCAAGCCCTACAAAAAGTGTTCCTGCGCTTGCGAAAGTAATGAGAAATAAAAATGTGAGAATTATTGTGATTTTTTTCATATTGTTCCTCCATTTTAGTATAATATTTTAAAAAACGAACCAGTTTTTAATAGAGTGATCTGTCAAATATTAAAATTAAAGCAACTTGACATTTACGTAAGATACTTTTTTTAGGAATAGTAAATTATAAAAGAGACTTAAGCATAACCTGGAGAGAAAATGGAGAACTTAAATCAGTTACTTGCAGTAAAAAGACAAAAGTTGGAAAAACTGAAAGAACTGGGAGTTGACCCGTATCCTACACGTAGTGCACGCACACATAAAATTAAAACACTAATAGATAATAAAGATGGCTATATTACTTCGGAAGAAGTTGTAAC
>DAOUVH010000231.1 GCA_030667725.1 Candidatus Cloacimonadota bacterium
AAAATCTGTCTTTCTGACGTATCTCTCACGTTGTTCTCAGGAAGAATCTCAGATTTTTTTATTTTCTTCTCTTTGATAATTTCAAATTTAACATTCCAAAATTCAAACTTATTATTGTTCGCATTCGAACACAATTCGTACATTAACGAACATATAAAAATAATTTGCAATTTATCTAACTCTTCACTTTTTAAACACTTACATGTTTGGCACGCTGATTGCAATAGTATAAAGTAAATAGTGTGGAGGTAAAAAAATGAAAACGAAAAACTTAATTAAAAAATGGGTTGAAGAAAAAAAGAAAAAACGTTTCTTGAAATAATAGTTTATGGATAAACTAATGATAGCCCAACCTTAAAAAACGGTTAGAGAGAATTTACTCCAACCGTTTTTCCTTTTTCTTTTCTCCTTGCTTTTCTCTGATCATTTCCCATTTCCAATTTCACATTTCACATTCTCATTTGACCACTAAACTTTTTTGTTATTGACATTTAGACTTCTTATTTGCAGTTTCGGATTTGATAATGAGATAAGAAAAGAAATATTTGAATGAATAGAGATTAATAATGAAAACCCTAATCAGTTTCAAACTGGCAGGAAAGATGACAATAACAATAATAGTGTTGTTGATCATCTTTCATATTCTTGTTTTACTGAGTATTGTGCCGTCTAATATTGTCTGGGGTGGTCAAATAGTAGACAACGCAACCTTAATGAAACATGAGATATTACGACTGATTGGTTCATTTATATTCTTAGTTATTATCATAGAAAAATTGAACCAACATAAAATTACGAAATTTAAGAAATTATCTAATGTAGCATTTTGGTTAATCTATGTTTATTTCATCATTACTTCAATAGCAAAATTAACTTCAGCGGTAACACTGGAGAAAATGATCTTCATACCGATTACAGTAATTCTATCCATTTTACTTTTCAGGTTAGCAATAGAAAAATAAATATATTTTAACCTTGCAAGGGTTTCATTCAAAACTTCTTTTCGCTTATCCCTTTCAAGGTTTCTCTCATCTTTTTTGTTCAAACCCTGAAATTGCTAATTGCATGTTTCACTGAGAGAAGCGATTGCAGGGTTTTTCCTCACTCCTTCGGGCTATACTGCCTTTTAAGCCACTGGCTTAATCCGTCTAATCCCGGAAACAAAACACGTTCAGTAATATTAGCCTGATCCAGTTTATCACGAATCTCCCATTTCATCTCTTTGGGAATAATTATCTTCATCCAGATCTTGGGATATTTTTTTAGCCATTCATCCATTGCAAGCTGCGGATTAGATGAAATTGAGAAAAAAGCAAACTGATTTATAAATCTGTCATCAATGGAAGGCGGTTCGATGAACAGCATCAGGTCTTCTTTGGAAAGATTTTTAAAATCACTCAAAGAATTCACATGATCCAGAAGCATATTACTGGTGAAAACATTTGCACCTTCTCTTCGTAATTCACACTTAAGAACTTCCGGAACATTCTTGTTAACCTCAATATAATCTACTGCCCAGATAACGCCGTCAACATCAAATTTCTCAATATTTTCAGTTGCAAAATGCATTGCCACGTAAGGGGAATATGTCCAATCCATCAGCCGGGTGGGAAGCCCGTGATGCTGAGCCACAGAAAGCCAGTGCCACATCGAGTCTCGTTCCACGACATTTTGGTGAGCATATTTGCTAAAATTCCTTATTAGATGATTTTCCAGTTGTGTGTAATCTCCGCCCAACCGCATCAGAGTAGTTTCCAATTTATAGTTGGAATCGGATAACCCCCTGAAAGCGAATTTAGATCTATATCTGCCAATCCTGGGATTCCAAGAATTTTCAAACAATTTTTCCTGTAGATCGTTCCAGCTTTTAACTATATATTCATTCATGTTAAAAATCGAATCCTGCTCCAATAGCAAAAATAGGAGCTGCCCCAAAGGAACCATTTTTGGGAGTTGCCATTTCCACTCCAACTTCAGGTCTCAAATAGAGAGGACCAAGCTCTAATGACATTCCTCCTACAAAACCTAATCTGTTCAGCATAAATGCTTCATCAATTTCAGCTTCAACTATGGAGATAAAATCCGCACTATATCTTGCCATTCCGGTAAAGGCGAGGGCTTTCCCAACTCGATAAGTAGCCAGGAAGGGAAGTTCAAACCCATAAGAATTTATTTCTGCTATTTCAATGAAATCATCTCCTTCATCCTCTTCATCAGATTCTGTGGTAACATATGTTAGTCCCGGCATTATAGCAATCGATGCTTTTTCGCTATCAAGGGGAAGACGATGCTTCAAATATACCTTGCACCCGGCTCCACCAAACGACACCCAAATTTTTCCGTTAATGTCCATATCATCGGTTAATCCCAATCCGGCTTTCATACCGTAAACTGGTAAAGAAAGCAATCTTTTAGCATTGAAATTAGTAGAATCAGGATCTGCGCTTGTAATCAGCATTGTAGTAGTCAGATCCAGGCCATAACCATATTCAACCCCAAATTTTGGATGACCGGGTTTTGTGGTTTCTGCCGTTTCCATCATCGAAGTATTCATCACTGCACAACCTGATAAAAAAATCACTAACACAACTAAATACAAACTTATCTTTTTCATTATACTCTCCTTTTATTATTCGTTTTTATGTTCTACAAAATTATTCTAGTAAACTATCTGTCACGCTGAGTAGGAGTGAAATCCCGATAATTAGGGATAGTGTACGACATTTTCACTCTCTTATTATCCTTCGATAAATCCGGCACTGCCGGACACTCAGGATGACATAAACACTCTATTTTGCTGAATTAATATATTAGCTTTTATTCATCACCGATATTAATATGCTTTATAAAATTTGCAGCAGAATTCTGTTCAAATCTGAGCCTGTTCCTAGGATCAAAAGATCTGTTCATACTGTCCCGCAATTCCAAATGCAAATGGGAAGCCTTTCCGCTATTGCGGATATTGCCGGTAAGTCCGGTAAGCCCGACCACCGTATTTCTATCCACCTTCTGGTTCAGTTCTACAAAGACTTCGTTCAAGTGAGTATAAATACTTTCAATTCCTTCCGGATAAAGTATCCTGATAGTTTTGCCATACTCAATTTTCGTTGAATCGATAATTCCACCCGG
>DAOUVH010000269.1 GCA_030667725.1 Candidatus Cloacimonadota bacterium
CATATTATTATTATTGCACATTTTTTATCATTTTGATAAAGTTAATCTCTTGTTTTTATCAAATATATCATTTTAAATTCCATTTAAACTTACTCAATATTTGCTAACACTTTATATTTCATACTGTTAAGCCTAGTTTCTGATTAGTGGTACGACAGTTGCATCTATCAGAAGCTAATTGGAGGGAAAAATGAAAAATTTAGTTTATAAATGGAAAGAAAAGAAAATCGAAGTAATAAAAAGATCTAGAAGTAAAACTAATTAAAAAAATGGAGGTTATTATGAAAAAGATCTTATTAGTTGGAATGGTATTGATGCTTCTTGGTTCCGTGGTGTTATTTGCACAAGAGCAAACAACCGAAGAAGTAAGTGAGGAAGTTCAATTGGAAATTGATGCTGCAATGGAAGAGGTTGAACAAGTGTTAGACGACTTAGACTTTGAAGTTCTCATCAGCAGAACATCAGAAGACGCTCCAAAAATGGGTGCCTATTTATCTGATATGGATTTTGAAGATGCTTACAAAATGCACTATCCATACTGTTATGGTGTTTATGTAAAAGGTGTTACTGCTGGTGGTCCGTCACAACTTGCAGGCATTACTGAAGGAGATATCATCATGGAATTTGATGGTAAGAAAGCCAAATTCGAAAGTAATCTTGTAAAACTTATTAAAAGCAAGAACATTGGTGATAAGGTTCAAGTTAGGGTTTTCAGAGATGAGGAAGTCTTGATTGCAGACCTTACTCTTGATACTCTTAAGCTAAAAGATCCAAATATAATAATTACAAAAGATGGTCAAAAAAAGAAGAAATTATCTGTTGGCGACGGTGGTGGTGGCTGGATTCCCGTATGGTATGTAGCTGCAGACGAATTTGAAGATATCAATTATATTCTTGATGAATATGGTTTCAACGGTTTGGATGAAAAAGGTATCCTCATGCATGGCGGTGGTGGAAATGGTAATGTTGGAAAAGGCTGGTTCCTTGGTGGAATGGGCGCTGGATATACCATCGACAAGAAAAAAGGTCATATCACTGATGAGGGAGAATCTGTAACAAGAAGAATGTTGTATTCTAATGCTTTTGGTGGTGTTACGCTGGATAAACGTGTTGCAATTACAAAGAATCTGGTAACTTCACTTGGATTTATGCTCGGTTGGGGTGGACATAATCTTCAAATTTCCCAAACTGACGGATCTTATGATTGGGATTCTTTGAATGAAGATATGGATTCTTCTTTAAATAATGCTGTTGAGATAGAGAAGAATTACATTATGTTCCAACCCAAAGCTACAGTAATGTACAAGATTCTTGATTGGCTCAGTATTCGCGCAGAAGGTGGTTATATGCTTTCCCATTCCTTTACAAGCGGATGGGATGCAATATCTTGTGAAGACAACTATGAGATAGATAACTCACCGGAAACTTCTTATGATGGATATACTGTATCGATCGGACCGTGGTTTGGATTTTAATTATTGACAAATAATGACGGGTCTCTAACAAATTTTTGTTAGAGACTCTTTTTTTATAGGGAGGAGATTGATGTTCCAGATTATTGCCGGAAAGGTAATTAGCGGGTTAGCAGCATTTTCAATGTTGCTTCTCACTTCGTATCAGGGTAATGAAGCTAGTTTTTCTAATTATACGATCTCTTTTCTGGAAGACAGGATGTTCTTTGAATGTAAGCTGGAAAATGCATTTGATAACGATTTTGAAGAGATCTTCAAATCCGGTCAGAGCATTGATATTCACTTTGGTATTAAGATCGAACTCAGAGGTCTGATCATTCATGAAGAAGAATTTAGACATTGTATTACATTTGATCCTCTTTCTCAATTATTTAGTATTGTGTTGGAAGATCAGGACATTACTTCTTCAACTAGTTCTTATGAAGAATTGAAATATATTATATCTAACATTGAATACAGTTTCGAGGATGAGAGCATTCAAGATTGCACTCTCAATATGCGTGCGTATCTTCCTAAAATAAGCTTAGAAGCCTTGAATAGGGAGTTTGATCTAATGATGCTATGGAAGTATAATGAGCCTAAACTTACTGCAAAATTGGCAAGTGAGCAATATGAAAATTAATCCCGGATTAAGATCAAGTGTTATACTTCTGTTTCTTTTGTTATATTTATCAAGTTTATTTATTATTAATAATTTCTTTGTAAAAAAATATCAACAATCGAATAGATTATTTACCGAAATGAAATTTGACACATCCATGTCTGAGTTAACTTTTAATTCAAAGCAAGACAGCATCAAAGCACGTGAATTGCTGAATAATTTTCGGCAAAATCTTGCTGCTGCGGAAATGATGAAGCAAGAAGCGCAAATACATTCAATGGTATATTTATTATTATTGATGATAATCTCTATAGTCATTTTTATTTTACTGTTATACAAAATAACTAAACCTCTAAATGAATTACAAAAAGCTACAGGGAAGATCCGGAGTGGCGACTTTTCTGTTTATCTACCGGAAACTGGTATCAGGGAAATTCGTGAACTAAAGCATTCTTTTAATAGTATGTCACGCGAATTGGATAGCACTCAAAAGAAATTGCTGCAAGCCGAAAAAGATACGATGTGGAAAGAACTCTCACGTATTTTAGCTCATGAAATAAAAAATCCGCTTACTCCTATTCAACTTTCAATTCAAAGATTAGAAGAAAAATATGAACAGAATATAGAGAAATTCTATGAAGTCTTTCCTGAATCGGTTAGTATAATTAATCAAGAGATCAACAATCTAAAACTGCTAGTTAGTTCTTTTTCCAACTTTGCCAAGAACATAAATCCAGAATTTTCCGAGTTC
>DAOUVH010000125.1 GCA_030667725.1 Candidatus Cloacimonadota bacterium
AGTTTATAAAGTTCTTCTTCAGAAGTTTCGCGAACTCCTGCAATACTAGATCGGATACCACCTCCACTTTGTGAGATCTCAACATACGATCTTCCTAAGATACGCATCTCAAATTCATTTTCGCGTGTATGTTTAAAAACAGGATGAGTATGAGGATCTACAAAACCCGGCATCACAACTTTATCTGAAGCATCAATTATCGTGGAAGGATCGTCATATTTCTTCATTAAATCTTCAGTTGAACCGGTATCAATAATGTTACCATCTTTTACAGCTATTGCGCCGTTCTTGATTATGCCGAGATCATTCATTTCTGATCCTGTTCGGGGACTGTGTGGATCTGCTAAAGTGAGTAATTCCATCGCATTGATAATCAATAAATCAGCTTTCATGAAAACACCTCAATTTTTTTTGTAGATTTTATAAATTGTTAAATAAAAGCAAGCGAAATATTAAAAAATGTACTAACATTTCCTGATATAAATTTCGTATTAGAATTTAGAGATTCCCAATTCCCGATTTAACGGGAGGAATGACAGAGCATTGAATTCGACTCGAAAGATTCGTCGAGTCGAAGTAAATAAAAGGTTTCGAATCGTTGTTCCTTACGACTCGATACGATTTTGTCATTCTGGCGAAAGCGGGAACCCATTTTCTGTGAAACCTGGTGGATGATTGAAAGCCTGCTTTATAAGCACCGTATAACATTTTTATCACTTGACTTGATAGACAAGTTAATTAAATTAGCTGATTGATTTAATAGTAACTTGATTTGGAGATTATATGGCAAGATTGTTTGGTAAAGAATATCATGAACATTCTAATTCATGGTTCTTTAAAAGTTCGCTCATAAGGTTAATGAAAGATGAGTTGATTTACAAAGACTATCTTGATGAAAATAAGAACGTTGTTTTCAGGTTTGAAGCTATTCCAGCAAAAAAGTACATCTTTTCTGTAAAATTTGAGATCCTCTATGATAAAAAAAATGAAAAAATCATAAATCACTCCTGCTCAGAATGTGATGACAAAGAATGCCGGCATTATCTATCCATAATTAAATATGCTTATAATTTTCTTTCCACAGATATGTTGGAAAAGAACACGGTGCAAACCTACCATACTAGTTTATTAGATTATAACGAATTTTGGCAGAGAACAGTATTAAATGCGAAGATTGAGATCAGCGATATATACAATAATAAAACTGATAAGCTACGGTTCAGCATGAAGAGTTATAATCCACTCATGATCAGAGTGATAGCGTGTATTTGTGCTGATGGAGATTTTAAGGAAGATGATATTATATTAATTCCGCAAGCAGAAAAACAGATGAAGGCATTATCTTCGGAAGAACTGGAATTACTGAGATTATTATACAAGAATAAATGCTCATTCAGCCGAAAGAGTACTTTTTTTACGATATACAAATACAATTTTATCAATATCATTAAAATTCTCAAGAATATGCAGAACAAAGTGTACATCAAAGAAACCGGTGATCGTATTAAATTTTCAGATGATGAATTTCGCATGAATTTTCAAGTAAGCAGGTATGAATCTGATAAATATATTCTTAAATTATCTAATGCAGAACAGATTTCTGCTGTCTTTTCCGGAAAGACTACATACATCTTTATTAGGAATGTAGTGCATTCTATAAATCTGCCATTCAAGGTTAGTATTTCTGAGAAGATCTTTTCCGATGGGTATATCTTGAAAAAGGCGGATCTTGTTTATCTCTATTCTGTTGTTGCACGGCAATTGGGTCTTATGAAATGTTATCTAGATTTTGATGAAGATATTGAAATACCTGAAGTTCATCATAACACCCCTATTATCACTTATAAATTATTTAAGGAAAAGGAAAAAATCATATTAAATGGGATCTTGGATTATTCCAATGGAAATGAAATTCCAATGTCCGCACTTCGCCTTCCTGTAGAGCTTGTGCGATATGACCAGGATGGGGAAGTTACCTGGTTTTATATTCCACCGCAGATCAAATATGAGGTCTTTGAATTTGTGAACAAACTTCCTGAATCTAAAACACATCGGTTGGAAGAAAATTCTCAGTTGATCTTTGAAGGGCAGGAGAATATTGATGCACTCAAGAAAACGATCTTTGAAAATGCAGATCCTTCCTGGAATATTGAGCTTTCTGATGAATTGAAGAAGGAATTTATTTATAAAGTTGACCTTAAACCGGTGATAAGAACAAAGCAAACAAAAAGAATCGACTGGTTTGAATACGATGTTGAATACAATTACAAAGATATAAAATTTACTCATCAGGAATTAAAGAAGTTCTTTAATACAAAAGAGAAATTCTTGAAACTGGAAGATGGGAGATTACTTTATTTCGAGAATAAAAGTGCCTTCTTAGAAATAGAAAAACTAATTAATAAAAGTAAAAAAACACCAAGTGAAGCATTTAAACTTTCTATCTATAACCTTCCTTATGTTTATCAACTAAACACAATTAATAATGGAATTAAAATTGAGGGAGATTCCTACTTGGAAGAGATGTTCACGGCAATTCTCAAGCGTAGATTGGAAGAACGAACTCCTATTACATCTATACTTAGACCGGTTATGAGAAGTTATCAGAAAGCAGGATACCATTGGCTGAAAATGCTGGAACGATTCGGTTTGTCAGGAATTCTGGCAGATGATATGGGATTGGGGAAAACTATTCAATCCATATCTGTACTTTCGGATCTTCCTGCAAACTCAAAATCACTTGTGATCTGCCCCAAGACACTTCTTTTCAACTGGGCTGCAGAAATTCTCAAATTTAATAAAAGTCTTTCTTATATGTTGTATGAGGGTTCTCAAAAAGAGAGAAAGAAAATACTGGATAACTTAAATGTTAATCTTCTTTTTGCGTCGTATTCAATAATTCAGAACGACATTGACGAGCTTTCCGAGATCGAATTTGATTATATAATTCTAGACGAAGCACAACATATAAAGAATCCAACCGCTTTACGAACGAAGGCGGTAAAAAAGTTGAAAGCCAAACACCGATGCGCGCTTTCGGGAACTCCAATTGAAAACAACCCGATTGAATTGTGGTCAATCTTTGATTTTCTGATGCCGGGTTATTTGCCAAAATCACGCAACTTCATTAATAAGTTTAAAACTGATCCAGCACTTCAAAAAGAAAGTAATGATAAACTTAAAATGCTTGTTTCTCCATTTATTTTAAGAAGAAAAAAGAATGATGTACTTATTGAGCTTCCAGATAAACAAGTACAGCAGATTTTTTGTAAGCTTACACCTGTTCAGGAAAAAATGTATCTACAGATTCTTGAAGATGTGAAGAACAGATATCTTGATACCGAAAATGTTGGAAACAATTATATCCATATTCTTGCAGCTCTCACTAAGCTACGTCAGATCTGCAATCATCCTCATCTTGTAGATAAAGATCTTAAGAAAAACATTGAATTCTCAGGTAAACTTGAACTATTGCGTGAGATAATTGTTGATGCTGTTGAAGGTGGGAAGAAGCTGCTGATTTTCAGTCAATTCGTACAAATGCTGAAAATTCTGAGGGAGATGTTAAAAGAAGAAAAAATTACCTTTGAATATATGGATGGCTCAACTAAGAACAGGCAAAAGGTTATTGATAACTTTAATAATAACAACAATATTCGTACCTTTCTTATAAGCTTGAAAACGGGTGGTTATGGTTTGAACCTTACAGCTGCCGATACAGTGATAATCGTAGATCCCTGGTGGAATCCAATGGGAGAGAATCAAGCTATAGATAGAGCTCACAGGATTGGTCAAACAAAAAAAGTGATGGTTTATAAGATAATTACAAAGGGAACAATTGAAGAGAAGATCCTTGATCTGCAACAGAATAAGAAAATGATGTTTGAAAATATAATAGAAGAAGGTCAAAACGTAATTAAAAAAATGGATGCGGAACAATTGCGTAAACTTCTGGAATACTAACCTTGCGGAAATCCCCTCTATCAGAGGGGTACGGCTTTAGCCGCGGGGTGTGTTATTATAGCAATGGTTTTACAAAAAGGTTAGCAAAATGAAATATTATTATTCCATTACAAAAGATAGAAGGCAAGAACTCAAAATTAAAAAATCAATTTTTATCGCTCATCTGCATTATGCTCAAACAATGCAGGAAGCCAAAGAGTACATTTCTAAAATTGCTAAAGAACATAAAACGGCAAACCACAATTGCTGGGCATATATTGTGGGGGAGAAGGGAGAAACTTTTCATTCATCTGATGCAGGAGAACCATCCGGTACGGCAGGGCAACCAATGCTGAATGTATTAAAGAAACATGGGATGACCAATATTGTAGCAGTTGTAACACGGTATTTTGGCGGAGCTAAACTTGGGATTCGTGGTCTGATAGAAGCTTATGGAGAAACAGTTGAAGCAGCAATTGAAATAGCACCACTCAAAAAACAGATAAAACTTAGTTCTTTTCAAATTACTTGTGGATATGACCTTGCTGAACAATTAAAATATAAAATTGAACAGTTAAATGCTGAAGTAAATGATGTGAATTATGCAGCAGATGTTACAATAACAATTTCAATTGAAGAACATAATAAAGATGATCTAGAGAAATATCTGATTGAACTGGAAAAAGCCGGAAAACTGAAAATAATATCTTAAAGTAAAATCTTTAAATTGAACGACAAACGGTGTTTTAATATTCAAAAACTAAGTGTCAATTCACTTTCAATACTTCAACATTTTAATCGTTTGATATATTCTAATTGACACATAAAATTTGATTAGCCAAAGTCGATTATGAAATAATGGTTAATTAAGATTAGGTTTATTAAATTCAAACAAAG
>DAOUVH010000076.1 GCA_030667725.1 Candidatus Cloacimonadota bacterium
TCTCTGCTTTGAAGTTCATTATAAACATAATAAAGGATTCCCACACTTGTAGCATATTTTGGGTTTTCTAACCTATCAGTAGGACCAGCTAGGTCAGATAAATTTGGATAGCCGATCTTTGTAGGCATATTGAATATCTGATCTGCGAGTGTGGAACTTTCTCTAAGAAGTGAAGCTCCACCTGTAAGAACAAGCCCTGCGGTTATTAAATTCAGGTCATGATGCTCATTAAGTATCTTGTAAGCTCCTTCAAATATCTCTCGCATTCTGGCTTCTATGATCTCTGTCATATATTTCAATTTCTTCTTTTTTGATTCTCGTCCACCAATTCCCTCGATCTCGATCAATTTATCTTCTGGGATTTTTTCTGAAAGTGAATTACCCAATTCTAGTTTTAGCTTCTCTGCATTTTTTGGTGAAGTATGCAATCCGACAGAAAGATCGTGAGTAATGTTTTTGCCGCCAATTGGAAGAACTGCGCTGAATCTTATGCTATCTTTGTAGAATACTGCGATATCGGTTGTTCCTCCACCAATATCAATAATAATGGAACCAAGTTCTTTTTCTACAGCATCCAGAACAGCATGCGAAGAACAGATAGGCTCCAAATAGCTTTTTAAAACTTTGTATCCGGCAATCTCAATACACTTATTGATATTCCTAAGAGCATTGATGTCTGCCATGACAATATGGACATGAGCAGAAAGATTGAATCCACTCATATTCACAGGGTTCATTATACCATCTTGATCATCTATTTTATAATATTGCGGGATAGCATGAATAATTTCAAGTCTTTCATTTCCCTGCTGTATCTTAACATTATTTTTCGAATTTGAAATAACGTTCTCTACATGCTGTTGGTCTATATCACAAGGATGAGTACCGGATGTTAATGATATTCTTCCAATTGTATTCTGGCTTTTGATATGCTCGCCGGCAATTCCAACATAAATATTCTTAGCTTTGAAGGTTGCCATCTCTTCAGCTTCATTAATTGCATCGCTCATAGATTTTGAAGCTTTCATGATATCAACAACAATGCCATTGACCATTCCATTAGATTTACTTGTACCAATACCTTTAACTTCTAATTTATTTTCTTCGTTTATATGTGCGATAATAACACAGATCTTGGTTGTACCAATATCTATTGCCGTAATCACCTGACCAATCTTCATATCTCCTCCGATCTGATCACAAGCTGATCTTTGAATCTCAAATCTATCGTAGTGCCTTTTTCAAAAGTACGATTCTGTTCCAGGAATATGAGTCTCTTAAGTTTTTCTTCGATCTCATTATTTCCCAATATTATCCTGTACCCGATATTGGCATTCACTAATATTAGATTTTCATCTTTTAAGTAAAACTCGGAAATACTATTAATGAAATCCGGATTCACACTTGAAAATTTCTTTTTTAAAGAAAAAACTTCTTCAATTAGAACATTCTCTACTTTTTTACCAATAATGACCTCAGAGTCGGGAATTTTAGTTCCGATTACCGGTAGAATTTCATTCTCATAAAAATTCACATTATCCAGAACGACTCTATATTTATCAATAGGAAAGGTAGTTCCGCTTTCTGTTCGAAAAAAAAACTCTCCCTTCTTTTCACTAATTTCAATTTTTAATTTATTTGGGAATATTCTGGAGACTTTAATGCCATCGATCCTTACTATGTTCTCATATTTTTTTAGTACGTCCTTTTTAGAGATCGAATATAAATTCAAATTGATGAAATCATTACAGATATTTTTTAGAAAATTTGTTTCCAGATTTTCGTTTCCACTGATCTCAATGGATTTTACTTTAAATAGATCAAGTTTTGTAAACAGGCTGTTTATCCCTATGTAAGCACCGTAGATCAGAACTACACAAACAAGAAAGAAGAAGAAATATCTACTTGACCCAGATCGTTTTTTCTTCATCAGTTTATTACCTTTATCTCCAATTCAAGCTCAATACCTTTTTGCTTTTTCACTGTTTCATGAACAATTCTTATTAATTCAGCTACATCATTAAATGTTGCATTTTCAATATTAATAATGAAATTTGCATGTTTTTCACTAATTTGTGCATCACCGATCTGCAATCCCTTCAAACCGCATTCTTCAATCAGTTGTCCGGCAAATTTATCTTTAGGATTCTTGAATGTACTTCCTAAACTGGGGTAATCGTAAGGGTGTCGCTCAAATCTTTTGGAAATAATATCTTCCTTGTCAGCTAATATTTTCTTTTTAGTTTTCTTATCCATTTTAAAAGCTGCTTTCACGATAAAACCTTCTAGTGATGTAGTTCTGTATCCGAATTCAAGGTCTTTCCGATCAATCTTCATAACGTTTCCTTCAAGATCAACATATTCAACCCAATAAAGATAATCAAAAATACATTTTTCAAAAGCCCCGGCGTTCATATGAATTGCTCCACCAATATGTGCCGGGATACCGGAAATAAATTCCAAGCCACCTAATCCGTATTGCATGGCTTTATCAATAATTGAGCTGATCTTTATATTGGAAGATACCGTAACAATTTTATTATCTACCTGAAAAATTTCAGGAAGATAAGCATCCAGAATAATCACTCTATTTCCAACATTTCCAAAAAGGATATTTGAACCACCACCGACGGGAAGTATCTTCAAATTTTGTGCCTTTGCTTTCAGAATTATTGAAGACAGATCACTAACGTTCTGTGGTGCAAGAAGATAAGTGGCGTTACCACCGATCTTCATGTTGGAATATTTACTTAAGGAACTCTTTATAACAAACGAAGTTAGCATTTTACTGTCAAACATTTTTTCCTTTTAACTCAAATTAATTCTTTTCATTTAAGAAATTCTCACCGAATTTGTAAATACTTCCTGCACCCATTGTGATGAGAATATCTCCTGGTTTAGTTACTTCTTCTATTTTTTTTATAATTTCATCATTCGATTCGATATAATGAACATTTTTATGACCCGATTGAATTGCTGCATCGGAAATTAGTTTTCCAGTAACGCCCGATATCGGTTTTTCCCTGGCTGGAAAAATCGGGGTGACGAGAAGTACATCAGATTGAAAGAAGGAGCGTCCGAAATCTTCATAAAAATCTTGTGTTCGTGAGTAAAGGTGAGGTTGGAAGACAACCACGATCCGGCTTGAACTGCTGTCTCTCACACCTTTTAGAGTTGCTTCAATTTCGGTAGGATGATGTGCGTAATCATCATATAAACTGACTCCATCCTTTTCACCTTTATATTCAAATCTGCGGAAAACACCGTTGTAGTCAGCTAATCCTTTTTGAATTGATTCGAAAGGAATATCCAATTCAAGCCCTGTTGCAACAGCCAGTAGCGAATTGAGAATATTATGGTCACCCATAACTTTTAAACTGATGCGACCTAGTTCATTACCATTGTATACTGCAGTGAAGTTGGCTTCAAAATTATTGAATTTAACATCAATAGCACGCAAATTAGCTTGTTTTGAAAAACCATACGTTAGAATTTCTTTATTTATTCTTGGAATGATAGATTGAACACCATGATCATCCAAGCAGGCGATCACACTACCGAAGAAAGGAACTTTATTAGCATACTCAATAAATGCTTCTTTTACACCTTCAAGATCCGAATAGCAATCCAGATGATCAGCTTCGATATTTGTAATACCGGCAATGATAGGGCTGAGTGTGAGAAAAGAGCGATCAAACTCATCAGCTTCTACAACAATATATTTACCTGAACCAAGTAGATTATTGGAACCATAATTTTTCACAATCCCACCAACAATTACAGTTGGATCAAGTGATGCTGCAGATAATACACTACCAACCATTGATGTTGTGGACGTTTTGCCATGTGTTCCGGCAATTCCAATACCATAACTCATTCGCATGATCTCAGTGAGCATCTCAGCTCTTCTAATTACAGGGATCTTCTGAGAAAGAGCGAATGCAATCTCAGGATTATCATTTTTCACTGCTGATGATTTTACAACCACATCAGCATCTTTGATAGTATCGGCATTGTGTCCTTGAGAAATGATTGCTCCTTTTTGTGTAAGGTGTTCTGTGATCGCACTCAATGCAAGATCAGAGCCGCTTATCTTGAATCCCTGATTTAATAAAAGCTCAGCAATACCACTCATCCCAATACCGCCGATTCCCACAAAATGAATTTTTTTGGTTCTTCCTAACATCTATTCTCCTTTACTAAAATAATTCATGATCGTACCTGCAATATTCTTAGCGGCGTTTGCATGCACAGTTGCAGTAAAATTACTTTTCATTTCACTAATCGTATCTAACATCTTAAATACAGTATTTCTTAAAATCTCCGGATTCAGATCTTTCTGTTCAATTATTTCTGCAACTTTTTTTTCTTTTAATTCCAAAGCGTTAAAATATTGATGATTTTCCGCAGCAGAGGGAAGAGGTATTAAAATTGCAGGAATTTTCTTAGTTTCCAATTCAGCCAAGCTTAAAGCACCTGCACGTGCAATAGCGAGATCAACGGAATTATAAATTCTTCCGATCTCATTTGTGAAATCAAAAGCATAAACACCTTTTAAGTCTTTTACTTTTGGATAGAATTCATTGAAGCTGTGGCTTCCGATCTGCCAAATTATTTCAAAACCTTTCTTCAAGATATCGTCAATAATTGGTAAAAATGCCTTATTCAACACTACAGAACCCTGGCTTCCACCAAAAAGGAAGATCTTCTTTGAATCGGCTTTCAAACCGAGTTTCTCAAAACTAATTTTGCCCTTTTCTATAATAGCATTTTGATTGATAGGATTTCCAGAATAAACTGCAATTTTTTTGGATAAATGTTTTATTGCATCGTGATTTCCCAGAAACACTTTTGTTGCATATTTGCTAAGTATCTTTGTAGTTGCACCCGGATAGCTGTTCTGTTCCTGTAAGAAGATTGGAACTTTTAGTAAATGAGCTGCATAACCCACAGGACCACTGACGAATCCACCGGTTCCCAGAAATGCATCAGGTTCAAATTTGCGTATAATTTTTTTGGAATTGATGATACTTCTTATAAGTTTAAATGGAAATTTAAGATGCGCAAAAGTAATTTTACGGTAGAATTTCTGAACACTAATTTCAGCAAATTCAATATTATGCTTCATTGCCAGCTTCTGTTCCATGCTGTTCCTGTTTCCAACAAAAAGAATTTGAACTCCTTCCTTTATAAGCTCTTTAACAATGGAAATTGCCGGCACAATATGTCCACCGGTTCCGCCAGCTGCGATAATAACTTTTTTGTTTTCCATCTAAAATCCTTTTAATAATTCTGCAGTTTTTGCTTAGTTGCGCTTATGTTAAGCAAGAGTCCCACAGAAAATGAATTTACTAATAATGAAGTGCCACCATAACTTATAAATGGTAATGTTACCCCTGTTGCCGGTAATACAGCCATAGAAACACCAATGTTAACCATTGCATTGAAAAATATATTCATTCCTAAACCGATACCTGCCAATTTTAGGAATATATCATCCTGTCGTAGAGAGTTGATAACTGCCCTTGAAAAGAGTAAGATAAATAATCCAATTACAACAAGTGCTCCTATAAATCCAAATTCTTCACCAATAATCGAAAATATGTAATCGGTTTTTGCTTCGGGTAGGAAATAATGTTTGCCGGTACCTCTTTTTGATAATGTACCTGTTAGCCTGCCGCCAGATAATGAGAGTAAACTTTCTCTAACCTGATAATCCTGAGTTCCTGTGTATTTACTCTCTTTGTTCATAGCTTTGTGGAAAAGAGAATACTTGGAATAGATTTTCATTCTTTCGGAACGGTATGTTGGTCCAAGTTGGATTACTAAAAGCGCTAAAATCAAACAGGTTGCGAGAATAATTCCAATCGTTGATAATCTGATCTTCGCAATGAATAATAGAGAAA
>DAOUVH010000063.1 GCA_030667725.1 Candidatus Cloacimonadota bacterium
AAGAGGACGTTGCAGTTACAATACAGGATGATTTAAAAAGAAAAGATATGTTCAGTACACTTTGTCCAAATTGTAATCGTAAAGTACAAATTAAGAATTTAGTATAAATTAATTAAGCCCAATAATGAATAAAGAACTTCAAAATAAATTAAAAGAAATACTCCAAATAAAAACCACATTATTTGTTGGTATTGGAAATGCTCTAAAGAGTGATGATGCAGTTGGCATCTACATTTGCAAGAATATTGAACAAACTGATAAAATAAAAACTCTCATTGTTGAAAGCGGTATCGAAAAATTTATAGGGAAAATAAACTCACTTGCTCCTGAAGTACTGATCCTGGTTGATTGTACAGATTTCCACAAAGAACCGGGATTTGTTGATATTTTGCCTATCGATCAAATTCAAGATTTCACTGTAAATACTCATACAATTTCAGTAAAAAGAATTTCTGAATTCTTTAAAATGAAAGCTTACCTTTTGGGAGTTCAGCCTGAGAACGTGAAATTTGGAGAAGAATTCTCTGAAAGTGTTCTAAATTCTGCTAATGAGTTAATTAAGAAAATAAATGCATAAAAAAACCTCCAATTATTGGAGGTTCTCTTATAAATTCCCAGATCAGTTAGTACTTACCCTGAACATAATCTGATAAATACTTAACTTTTGATTTCGAATCCTTCAATAGTATTCGAATTATATCTCTGATTGATGTAAGGCAAACTAATTTACCTTCATCATTAACTAATGGAATATGACGGATCTTCTTCTCATTCATAATATTCATCAAATATTCTACTGTATCTTCGGGATGACCAACTACAAGATTTTCCTTTGGTGTCATAATTTCGTCAACAGTTACATGATGAATCTCATCTTCAACGCTTGTGCTCCCAAGCTTTTTAAGAACATCACGCTCCGAGATTATTCCCAAAATGTCGGTGTCTTTCATTACAATAAGACACCCAATTTTGTGCTTGTTTAATTGATAGACAGCTTTTTTTATTGTTGCATCCGGTGCTATTGTGATAATATTCTCTTTTAATTTACATACATCAATAAGTTTTCTGTTCATAAATACTCCTTTTTATATAACAATTATTACGTAAAAAAAATAACAATTTTCTTTAATTTCCAACGTAAAAATAGTTGCTCTCTTGTATGCTGTCAAATTATTTATTAAATAACAATAATATTGTTTTCAATTAGAATTATTATTCTAAATGGAAACAAATAAATTTATTCAAAATAGTGCATGATAAATACAATTTAATTGACTAATTTTAAAACAATTACTTCTCTTGTTTTAGTTTTAATTAATTTTATAAAACAAAATGGAGGGGAAACATGAGAAGAACTATATTAATACTTTTATTTGTCTCTTTTTTCTTTATGATATCTCCAATTCAGGCGATTGAAAAATTCTACACTTACTATGATAAGGGTATTAAGTTCATGGAAAAAGGTGAATGGGAAAGAGCTATTGAAGAATTGAAAAGCGCAATTTCACTTGAATTTGAAGATGCAAAAAGAAAAAGAACTTATGGTACGCGTTTTATTCAATATTATCCACATCGAGATATTGGTATATGTTATTACAATTTAGGTGAATTTAATGATGCGATGGGTGAGTTACAACTTTCCTATGCTTATAAACAGGAAAAAAAAACTAAAGAATATATTGATAAATTGAGTTATAAGGGTGAACAACTTGATCTCAAAGATGATTTTATTAAAAAAAAGGAGCATCAAAAAGAACAGGAAGAGCTTGAAATAAAACAGAAGGAGATCGAAGAACAAAGAATAAAAGAGGAAGAAATTGCTCGTAAACAAAAAGAGATTGAAGCTGAAAAGATTAAATTGGCAAAAGAAAAAAAGATAAAAGAAAAAAAAGAACTTGAAAAAATGGAAAAAGAAATTGCACGTAAAAATAAAGAATTAGAAGAGGAACGAGCAAAACTTGATAAACTCAAAGAAAAACGAAGTGAAGTAAGTAAACTTCCGTTGGGTGCCCTCACTTATGATCCTTCAAAAGTTACTCAGGTTGGTTCAAGGCTTTCAGTGGCAGTACTTCCATTTGGCAGTAACGAGGAAGCAAAGGATCTTACGGATTCGGTGACAGAGAAGTTGATAATTCAGCTTGTAAATTTACGACGATTCAGAGTTATCGAAAGAAGTGCTCTGGATAAGATCATGGAAGAACAAAAGCTTGGTTTAAGCGGATTTGTAGACGAAGAAACTGCTATTAAAGTTGGGAAATTGGCTGGAGCAGATATGATCATATTGGGAAATATCAATATGCAGATAGGGTTCGTGAAAGTAAGTGCACGTGGTATTGATACTGAAACAAGTGTATTAATTGTAGCCAAGGAAGCAGATTCCGGTAATACAAATATCGAAACTATCGAGAATCTGGTAGAACAGGTGGCAATTGATATTTATAATGATCTACCTTTGGTTGAGGGAATTGTTATGGAAGTTGAAGATGATCAAATTATATTAAGTATTGGAAGCAATGTGGGAGTGCGTAAGGGAACAAAATGTGTAGCTTATAAAGAAGGAAAAAAATATTATCATCCAGTAACTAAAGAAGTTCTGGGTAAAAATGTAACTCCACTCGGTGAACTTATTGTTATTCAAGTGCAAGAAAAAATGTCGATTGCCATACCCATTGGTAATATTAGTAAAATTGAAGTTGAAGATAAAGTAGTTGTAAAATAAAAGGGGGATAACATGAGAAAGAGTTTCTTTATTTTAGTTGTATTTTTTGCAGTAACTTTGAATGCGAGATGGAACATAACCGGTGCTGGTGCTCGAGCAACCGGTATGGGTGGAGCTTTTATCGGTGTAGCTGATGATGCCACAGCAGTTGTATGGAATCCGGGTGGATTAACTCAATTATATCGTCCAGAAGCCTCAATAGTGTCTAAATATAATTCTTCAAAATCTGAATTAGAAGATTGGGAAAACACAAAATCTAACTTTATTTTGGAGTTCGTTAGTGCTGCGTATCCTTTTATGAATAGCAAAATGGTTGTTGCATTGGCTTATCAAAGACCAATAGATCTTTATGATGACTTTTCTAGTGGAAGTACTGAAATTAATTCTACTGGTGGTGCTGATACCTTCACGTTTGGCGCAGGGTATCAAGCATTACCGTTCTTGTCGGTAGGTTTGGCAGCTAATATGTGGTTTGGAAAATATGAAAAGGATAGTTTAAATGAATACTATGGTACTTATTATGATAATTATTATTATGAATATTATGATCTTTATCTTACTGGAGAAATGTCTCAAAACTTTTCCGGATTTAACATGGTTTTTGGTTTAATGGCAAATTTTGATAATTTAGAGAAACCTATGCCATTGAAACTTGGTTTTACTTTAAGAACTCCATTTGATCTGGATGCTGAGGAAAAGGGGACATATCTTCGAGAATATTATTGGCATGATGGAGATTATGGCACTGATACAATTGATTATGATGATGGTGAAGCTACAAATGAAATGCCAACAATGCTTGGATTTGGCGTCTCATATCGCTTAGGTGATAATCTTACCTTAGCTTTGGATTATGAAAGTCGTGCATATGGCAGTAGTAATATAAATGCACACGAAGATGATTTAAATCAATTCAGAGTAGGTGCTGAATATCTTATTGTTTCTGATTTTGCTGTTGTTCCTCTTAGAATAGGCTACCAGTCTGTTCCAACTTTAATGGCTGATATTTATGGAGATGCGATTACTGGTTCTGGATTCTCTTTTGGAACAGGTCTGATCTTTGAAAAATTTGCCCTTGATACAGCGTTCACAATGGCAACAAATGAGAATGACAGGGGTTCTTGGGGTATCCAAAATAATACTTACTCAAAATTCATATTCTCAGGAATCATCTATTTCTAAATTGGAAAGAAAACGTAATAATATTTAACTTTAGCTTTTTGGAGGACTGGAATGAAAAGATTTTTCCAAATTTTACTGCTGATATGTTTGTTTTTTCAAATTAATTTGCTGCATGCTGAGAAAACACCGGACTGGGTAACAAACAGACCAATTAATAATGAATTTTACATTGGGATTGGACATGCTTCTAAAATAAAGGGTAGTAATGACCACATAGAAAAAGCAACCAGTGAAGCATTAAAAAATCTTGCTTCAGAGATCACGGTTAACATCTCAGGTGAAGTAGTCAGCAGTATGATTGAGAAATCCGGGATGCTGGAAGAAGAGCTGAAATCAAAGATCCGCTCTACTACTGAAGCAGAATTGGAAGGATATGAGTTGGTTGAGCAATGGCAGGATAAGAAAGATTATTGGATCTACTATCGTCTGTCTAAAGTAAGATATCAGGTAGCAAGAGAGGAGAAGATAAACAAAGCAATAAGCTTGGCATTAGATCTTTTTACCCAAGCAAAAAAGAGTGAGCAAAACAGAGAATATGACAAAGCATTACTCCTGTTTTTGCAGTCTCTCAAACCAATTGAGAAATACATCGGAGAAACACTGGAAACGAAATATCTTGGGCAGAATATATACTTAAATAATGAGATTTATCTTTCAATTCAGAATATTCTATCGAACATTGAGTTGAAACCCATAAAAAATAATATCGAAGCAAAGAGAAATAAAGCTGTAAAGCAATCTATTCAGGTTATTGCTTCTTATTATGAAACAGAGCAAATTTCCATTTCTAACCTACCGATATTATTCAGTTTCAAGCGTGGGGAAGGTGACTTGATCTCAAATGTAAAAACTAATATGAACGGGATTGCATCTTCTAAGATCAGTAAAATAACTTCTTCGGATAAAATGCAAATTCTCAATGCAGAATTGGATATTTCTAAACTGATCAATCAGGACAGTACTTCTTTTGTGTATCAAAATATTCTAAAAACATTCCCAATACCATCAACCCGGATCATTCTGAATGTAACTGGATTACTCATTTTTATTGAGTCCGAAGAAATAAATTTAGGCAAGGAGCTCGACGTTCTTCATATTGAACCTAAGATCAAAGAAAGTTTCTCTGAAAAGGGTTTCTCTTTTGCCGATGATATAGCAGGATCGGATATATATATCACGATTAAAGCAAGATCGCGAGAAGGCTCGGAAATGTTTGGAATGTATTCGTCATTTGTAGATGTTACTGTATCAGCTTTGGAAATGAGTTCAGGGGAAGAGATATATAAAAATGTTTTCAATAATGTGTCAGGACAGGGCTTGGATGCTGAGAAATCGGGTCTGAAGGCTTTTGAAAATGCAGCAGGGAAAATATCTGAAAGTATGGTTCCAAAGATCATTCAAACTGCTGGTCAATGAAAAATAAAAAACAGACTATCAGGTTAATAAAACTTTATAAGAAGTGGTACACACTTCTGGCAGCATCTTTGTTGCTAACATTGCTGGTAAGTTTTTTCAGTTCAACTCCCTTCTTAAAAGATACAGAAATGAAAATGCTGGATTATCGTTTTCAGCTTGATCCAACCCAGGAAAAAGCAGATACAAATATTGTAATTATTGCAATTGATGATGGCAGCCTGGATTTCTTCAGTGAGAATGGAATTTCATGGCCATGGCCCCGTTCATTTTATGGATATGCTGTTAACTTCCTCACCGAAGCCGGAGCTCGATCAGTTATTTTTGATATGCAATTTTATGAGAAAGATATTGAGAGGGAAGAAACAACTGCCTTAGAAACCGATAGCATTTTTGCTGATGCGATCAAAAATAACGGGAAGGTCTATCTCGGTGCACAATTTCTCAAAGATGCAAATGATATTCATCCCAAAGTAAATGAATTTTCCATTAATGATAAGCAAATAGACCTTCAACCCTTCCAGGGTATTCGAGCTCCTATAGAACCATTCTTGTTGAATAACAGATCGATCGGGGTAATAACTACCGCACCTGTTAATGACGGTATGATCCGCAGAGTCGGTATGCTATTCAAATTAGAGGAACACTATTTTGCGCAAATGGCTTATCGTGTTTGGCTGGATCAATACAAAGACTTAGATGAAATACCTGTGGATGATAATGGATATTATCTACTAAACTGGTATGGTCAAAGTGCTTTTACAACATATCCGTTTCGTGCTCTTATCTCTTCTGCTTCTGCTCAGATGAATGATGATGA
>DAOUVH010000282.1 GCA_030667725.1 Candidatus Cloacimonadota bacterium
GTAAAGCTTCAGCTTTATCTTCAAATGTTGGAATTTGTTTGTTTACCATATCCATGAAGATTAACCAAGCTTCATCGTCTTGCGGCCCTTTGTTTGTCATGGCATATCCGCATTGTTGAGCAAATGATTCTTTTGAAACATATTGCGAATATTCCAAACCTTTATTTTCCATTCCGATGTCATTTAAGAAGTTAATATCGGCTCCATATTCTTTTGCAAAATATGCTTTCATTTTTCTTATACCCAAGCCTGCAATAACGCCAAAACCTTCACCTCGTGCCATTTGATGCATGAGTTCAATTGCTGCATCTTTATTTCCGAAAGTAAATTTAAGACCACCTGTAATTTCTTTATTGATAATTCCAGCTTCATAACATTCCATCAAGAAAGCTGTAAGTGTTCCAAAAGAGATCGTATCGATTCCATAAGTATCGCAATAGAAATTAGCTTCTATAATGTGATCCGCATCGAATATTCCGCAATTTGAACCAAGACCGCCAACTGTTTCATATTCAGGTCCATCAACGATAACTTTGTCACCTTTATAAGGTCCTGTTTTAAGTTCAAAACCGTCTACAGCTTTTGCACAGGCCATTGTGCAGCCGATCCAGCAACCGTCAAAAATATTCTGAGTGAATTTTGAACGCCAAACACTTGAGTGGATATTCATTATGTCTTTGTGAGAGCCGTATTTGAAGTTGTTTGTTGGTAGAAGATCATAATCATCCATAATTTCTACCAGATGAGCTGTACCTTCTTTTCTCATCCTGCATTGATCGTCATCAAGTTCACGTATCTCTTTATTAAATCGGGCGCCGCATTCCCTTATTGCACCCATATCTACAACATTATTTGGTTTGATGCCATCGGCAATAGCAACAATAGCTTTGATCCTTTTATCTCTAAGGACTGTTCCAATTCCACCTCGACCTGCTTGTTTAAGACGAACTTTCTTCCTTTTTTTATCATAGAAACTAAAGTTAAGAACACCAATATGGCTGTTTTCGGCAGCTAATCCGGCAGAGACAACAGAAACAAAATTCTTTTTATTTTCAGATTCAGCATACATATCCGTGAGTTGTTCAGCTAGAATGTGACTATTAATAGCTTCTTCTGGTGCGTCTTCAATTCTCACAGTTCCATTTTTCCCATCTATTATTACAATTACATCACTCTTTGCTTTTCCTTGAATCTCAAGAGCATCAAATCCTGCAAACTTGAGGAAAGGACCGAAATAACCTCCAACATTACTATCAATAACAATATCTGTAAGAGGAGAAAGTGATACAACAAGTGATTTTCCTGCGCCGGCATATTGAGTTATTCCACCGATAGGTCCGGGAGAAATGATTATTTCATTTTCAGGATCATTCCACTTAGTATCTGCTTTTGTAGCATCCCAAAGCAGTTTCAATCCAAATCCTTTTCCACCAATGAATTTATCTTTCATAAGCTGAGTAACGGGTTTTTCCTTTATTTCATTATTACTCAGATTTACATATAATGTCCTATTTGTATAACCTTTTTCAATTTCTCCTAATTCATAAGAAAAATCTTTTAATAAATTGTGTTTAGATTTCATCTCATTAATGTTCATGTTCAAACTCCTTTATTTTTATTTAAATTTTATTAATATTGATTCGAAGATTAAAAGGAATAGCCTAATGTCAAGCAGTTTCTAGAAAGGATTATTCTCATTGAAATCACAATGATTTAAGGAATAATTTGCTTGACCTTGATATGTTTAAAAACTTATTTGCATGTTGATATTAATTGAGTAAATAGGAGCATCAATATGCGTGTGATCAACCTTAATGAACAAGTTGAATTAATAGTAGAATTTATACAAGCTCAGTTGTCATCTGCTGGTTTCTCTAAACTTATAGTAGGTTTATCAGGTGGTATTGATTCATCTGTAACTGCATCATTGTGCGTAAAAGCTGCTGGGAAGGAAAATGTTTTCGGTGTAATGATGCCATATCGTAAAAGTCATCCCAACAGTCTGAATGATGCTGTGAAAGTAGCTGAAGTATTGTGCATAAAACACGAATTGATCGATATTTCTCCAATGGTAGATACTTATTTTGAGAGATATGCTACAGATGCAGATATTCTCCGCAAAGGGAACCGAATGGCGCGAGAAAGGATGTGTGTGCTTTATGATCTTTCTGCCAAATATAAAGCATTAGTTGCAGGAACTGGAAACCTTTCAGAATTAATGATCGGTTACTGCACTCAATATGGTGACAGCGCCTGTGCATTTGAGCCAATTGGTCATCTTTACAAAACCGAGGTTTACAAAATAGCTGGGATATTGGAATTACCGCAAAGTGTGATCAACAAAAAACCTACAGCAGATCTTTGGGAAGGGCAGACTGACGAAGAAGAAATGGGAATAACTTATACCGAACTTGATGAAATATTGTACCATATGCTAGAAATGAAAAAAGATGAGAAAGAATTAATCTCAATATTTTCCAATGAAAAAATAGAAAAAGTTAAAAGAATGATAAAGAACTCGGAATTCAAAAGAAGAATGCCGCCAACACTGGAAATGACTTTAGGAGAATAGAATTGAAGATTTTCAAAAAGAAAAAATGTAAGATATGTAAGACAAAAACAGGAACAAGATTCTGCATAAGAAAAGGATTCGATATTTGTTGGGAAGATTGTAATGTTTTAAGAGTTGATGAAAAATGTCCAAATGAATGTGAATACCATTTACAAAGTTCGGAA
>DAOUVH010000080.1 GCA_030667725.1 Candidatus Cloacimonadota bacterium
ACATGTCCGGTCTCATCTACTAAAATAATTTTGGAATCCTGCCCGCCAATATCTATGATCGTTCGTGCATTGGGGAAGAAGTAATTTGCTCCCCTGGCATGGCAACTGATCTCAGAAATTCTTTTATCTGAGAATGGAACTATATTCCTTCCGTAACCTGTTGAATAAATGTTTGTTATCTCAGATAATGAAATGGCAGTTTCTTGTAGAGCACCACTTAATAATTCTTCTGATTTTTTTTTAGGATTTACACCTGTATCAGTAACATTTGTATATAAGATTTTGTTTTCTTTTAGAATTACAATTTTTGACATCCGTGAGCCAAGATCAATCCCAATAGTTATCATTTTTTTATCCATTCCTTTATTAACTTCGGTAATATCTCACCTGTCCTGCCTTATCAAATCATGATGTGTACAAAATGATCTTCCTCTTTAAAATATTCAATTGCAAGATCGTGTAACATTTTTATATCTACTTTGTCTAAACGCTCATCTCTTTTCAGGTAGTAAGAATATCCTAATCCTAAAGATTCCAAAATGGAAAGCGTTTGAGCCTGGTTTAGTACACTCTCTTGCTCCATAAGTCTTTGACCTCGAATATAATTCTTTGTGGTTTCAAGTTCTACAGTCGTTATGCCATTTGTTTTAATATTCTTTAGAACATCGCGGATCACCTTCAAGGTTTCTTCTTTATTTGCTTTATCAACAACAGCCGAAGCAACCCAAAATCCAACTGATCTAATAGAACTATAGCTGAAATCAACAGAATATGCCAAACCGCGTTTCTCACGCAATTCTCGGAATAGTATCGAATCACTTTCCCCACCAATGATATGCGATAGAATATGAAAGGCAGTGTTTTTCACTCTCTCATTAGCATTACAGGCAAACCCGCCAATATTAATAATTGCCTGATCCATTCCCTTTTTTGTTAACTTATATTTTACTTTTGAAGAATTAATTAAAGCCTTTTGGATAGATCTTGAATAATTATTTTTTTCAAAAGCAAAGTTTGCCTCACATAGTCTCAGAGCTTCATCAAAATTGAAATCGCCTACAATAGAAAGTGACATATTCTCGGGTTGATAATGCGTTCCATACCATTCCCTAACTTGCTTCATCGTAATATTTTGCATTGATGTTTTTGAACCGGAACGATTATTAAGATTACTCTTTTTCCCAAAGATCATCTCTTTAAAAAGAAGTGTTGAGCTATGTTGAGGATAATCTTTTACCCTATCCAGATTACTTTTTGTTGTAAGTTTAATATTATTGAAATGTTCTGCAGGAAAAGTAGGTCGAAGTGCCACATCCGAAAGTATTTCAACACTTGCAGGAAGCATCTCTTTAAAGCACTTAGCACTTAGAAGAGTTGTTTCACTTTGTGGACTGATCCCAAAATTAATTCCATTTGAAGTACAATAATTTAGAAACTGCTGATAATTCCGTTTCTCATTACCGTATAGCAATAAAGTAGAAGTTAGGTAATTGATTCCGAGATTTTTCTCCGTCTCATTCAATTGTGAAACTTCATAAGAAAGTGATATCCCTACCGTTGGCTTTCCTGTAACCTTTTTCAACAGGATTTTCATCCCATTATCTAAACGGGTTTCAAAAAACATTTGCTCAGTAATTTTATTCGATTTATATTTTTCATTGAGTAGTTTACCAAGAACATTCTTATTAATATTATCTTTGCCAGTACAATAAATATAAAGATGCTCTTTGCTGAAATAACTTTTTATTATCCGCTTTATATCATTGCTCGTAATATTTCTTATCATTTCAGGATATTCAAAGAATTTTTTGTAGTTAGAAAGAATCTCTTCACTTCCCAGACTCGATGCAAGGGACTCCATGTATTCAAATGTATAACGATAGAAATAACCCAATTCTTTCTTATTATCCTCTAATTCTATATCATTCATCCCATACAGATAAAATTGTTTCAACTCTTCCAAGAATATTTTACTGATCTTTGTTAGATCGGCTTTTCTTTTCGGCATAATTATTATCACAGAAGCACCATCATTAATCCCGCTGAGAGAATGAACCCGTACTCCATCTATAAGCTTTTCATGAGTGAATAATCTTGTATACAATCTTGAATTCTTCCCAATTGCAAACGCTTTTGTAGCAAGAGATAATGCATAAGAATCAGGATCCGTCTCTGCAAGATCAGGAATAACAAAGGCAAGCATATTGCTGGATATATCTTTTGTAAAATATTTAATCTGTGGCTTTTGTGGGAAGTGATTGCACATTCTCTTGCGTTCTTTTAACAATGAAGGTTTCCAATTGCTAAAGTACTTTTCAATCACTTTATCAAGTTCATTTCCATTAATATCACCCGCAGCAACGAGAAAACAGTTATTGGGAACATAATATTTTTTATAAAAATTGCGAAGAGAATCAGGATTTGCTTTCTTTAGCGAATTCATATTTCCTATGATTGGTTTTTTATACGGATTTTTCGTAAAGTAGTCGGCTGCAATATCTTCAATAAATGAATCTTCAGGTTCATTCTTAAATTGTTTAAGTTCTTCAATAACTACTTTTTTCTCGGAACTGAAATCTTCATTAGAAAAATTTGCATTTATTGCAAGTTCAGAGAGTATTTCAATTCCTTCTTCAGTAAATTTGGAAGGAAGAGTAACATAGAAACAGGTTGAATCAAACTCGGTGTATGCATTCAAAGATCCGCCTAAATTTGTTACTCTGTTCATTATTGCATTCTGTGGAAATGCTTTTGTAGATTTAAATACAAGATGTTCAGTTAGATGTGAGTATCCGGCTTCTGCCCTATCTTCCCAGGCTGAACCTATACGGATGTAAAGCTGGAGACAAACCAGAGGATTAGAATTGTCTCTCGCTGTTATTACTTTAAATTCATTTTTAAATATCTTTGATGTTACTTTCATTTATTTCCTTTTTTTTAGCAACGAACAATAATGAACTCTAAGAATATTGTACTTTATCTTAGTGCTTCTTTGTGAACTTCGTGGCTAATTATTTCCTTTTATCATGTTCAACACAAGCATAAGCGTTATGATTGTGGATAGATTCATAATTTTCTGATTGTACTTTGAACCAATCAACTCGTTCATCTTTTTGCAATTTTAATGTAACTTCTCTAACAATGTCTTCAACAAATCTTGGATTATCATAAGCTCTTTCAGTAACAAATTTTTCATCAACCCGTTTCAGCAGAGAATAGATCTCGCAACTGGCACAGCTTTCTACAAGCTCAATTATCTCTTCCAACCAGATGAATTTATTATAGTTAATTATCACATCTACCATTGATCTTTGACTGTGTGCACCATTTTCGCTTATTTCCTTTGAACATGGACACAAGGTAGTAACAGGTACTTCAACTCCAATCTGCATTTTAAATTCATTATTCAAAGAAGCTTGAAAATAACAGTTATAAGAGAGCAGTGAGTTTGTTTTTGAAACTGGAGCAGTCTTCTTAATGAAGTAAGGGAACCTGATGTTCACATAAGCATAATCTGCATTTAGAGCTTTCTTTATCTCAGCCAGAAATTCGGGTAATCTCTGAATGAAATTATCTTTGTGGAAATGATTTAGTACCTCCAGGAAGCGGCTCATGTGTGTTCCACGATGATGATGCGGTAGCTCTACATAGATATCAAGATCGGCAACTGTTGTTTGTAATTTATTTTCACGATCATCCACAATAATGGGATATTTTACATTCTTTACGCCAACTTTGTTAATCATAACATTTCTTTTATCTTCCAGACTTTGAATATCAATTTTATCTTTCATATTATTTCCCTTTTGCCACAGACTTACACTGACAAAGCACTGATTTTAATAAAGCTATTCAAACCGTTCGGAAGGTCAAGAAATAGCAAGAGTTCCCACAACCATTCCGAAGGTTAATCTTCTCAGTCCCCCTTCGTAAGGGGGAATTAAAGGGGGTTTGCTTTTAATTATTACAAGCTCATAATCAAAATCGGTGTAAAATATAACCATTGTAAACCCCTCTTCGGCAACTGCCGGTTCTCCCCTTTCAAAGGGGAGCTTATATTTATTCATAATATTGCTTAAAACCTACAGTTTCAAGTTTTTCAATTATTTCTTCTTTAAAAAAATAAACAACTGCTTCAAGTTCGTCAGTTTCCTCAGCAAGTTTTATTGCCTGCTGTGGTTCTAGTAAAAACAGTGCTGTAGAGTAGGCATCAGCTATTAATGCAGTCTCTGCAATAACTGTTAAGGAGATAGCATTTTGAGATGGATAACCTGTAAGCGGATCTATTATGTGATGATAGCGTCTTCCATCTTCTATGAAATACCTTTCATAATCTCCCGATGTAACAACCGACTTATTCCCCACATTGATCACATCTATCATTTCATTAGATTCACTTCTGGGATGTTGAATTCCAATTTTGAAGGGTTTTTTCCTGCCAAAGATTCGCATATCTCCCCCAGCATTGACAAAGCCTGAGATCACATTTTGCTGTCTTAGATACTTAACCACTTCATCAACTATAAAACCTTTTGCCAGGCTTCCCAGATTTATCTTCATTCCAACAGGTTTATGCAGAAACTCATTGCGGATCTTCAATTTTTCAAAATCAGTAACTTGAATTGCATTTTTAATATCTTCATTTGATGGGATGATCCCTTTATCAAAATCCCAAATTTCTGACAAAGCTCCAATTGTGATGTCATAATGTGAATTGGTTTTATGAAAAAGTTCACCGGAAATATTAAGCATTTCTTTTAGTTCTTCATCAATGTATAGACTATCTATCTCTGAATTATTGAATTTCCAAATTTGACTTCCCTGACTATAGAACGAGAATCTACTCTCATAATTTTCCATTAATTTGAATGCGTTATCTATTATCTCATTAGTATTCTTTTGTTTAGTTTCAATTTTAATATCAACTAACGTATCCATCACAAATGCTGATCTTTGAGATGAATATGTTCGTGTAGAATACCTGTATGCTGCAAAAGCAAAAACCAGGATAAACAATATTATATTAATTATATCTTTTCTTTTCATATATTTGTCACAAAAAATAGGGCAGTTAATTTGTCAATTGTTATGGTTTTAAGTTATAAATATTGATTCTGGAGTGAAAACAATAAGTGTCATCCTCAGCTTGACTGGGGATCTCAGATTCCCAATTCCCGATTTATCGAGAGGAATGACAACATGCACGTCACTCTGCCTGCCAAGCCATAGTTACAACGAAGGCTGGAGGAGTCTTCTTGCTGATCTATTAACGAAGAGTTATAAAATGAGATTATTTATTGTTGTCTATTCTTCCTATAGAAAACAACACCTGCCCCGCTGAATAGCTTGGGGTGAAAGACACGTTCAGTCTTCTCCGGCAACTGCCGGATACGACTAGACAGGCAGAAAGACACAGAATTGTACATTATTTTAACAATAACATTTTCTTTGTCTTTTCTGTTTTACCATTCACATTTAATTTATAGAAATATACTCCTGAAGAAACTCTTTTACCATTATCATCTTGGCTGTTCCATAACATTTCGCTTCTACCGGGACTCATATAACAATCTAATAATGTTTTTACTTTTTGTCCTTTAATATTGTAGATCTCCAGTTTCACCTGTCCCGATTCCGGTAGATCGAAAACTATTTTTGTTTCAGGGTTAAAAGGATTGGGGTAATTTCGTAATTCATAATTATTAATTGGAAGCTCATTATAGAATACTCCAACAGAGTCAGCACCAAACTCATAGCAACCCATATCGATAATAGCAACTCCATCATCATCTCCATCCCAAACTCGATAAT
>DAOUVH010000148.1 GCA_030667725.1 Candidatus Cloacimonadota bacterium
AGAATCATCCAATCAACTGGTGCAGAAGTGATCCATCTAGGACATAACAGATCAGTTCAAGAAATCGTTTATTGTGCTGTTTGTGAAGATGTACAGGCTATTGCAATCACATCCTATCAGGGTGGTCATGTTGAGTTTTTTAAGCATATGCTGGATCTTCTTAGGAAGAAAGATTGTGCTCATATTAAAGTATTTGGCGGTGGTGGCGGAGTAATTCTTCCCGATGAAATAAAAGAGCTGCATGAATATGGCGTTTCACGAATATATTCACCTGACGATGGAAGAGTTATGGGACTTCAGGGTATGATCAATGATATGCTGGAATCAGTTGATGTTCCCACCGGAAAAAACAACAAAACCACGATCAAAGGATTAAAATCTACAGAAGATAAAGTCAATAATGTTGCCAGGCTCATTTCAGCTGCCGAAAATTATCCGGAAGAAGTAAAAGACTTTTTAACTGAAGTCAGCTCTGTTGCAAAAGATCAATCAACACCTGTAATTGGCATAACCGGAACCGGTGGATCAGGAAAATCATCATTGGTTGATGAACTAGTAAGAAGATTTTTAGCTGATTCTGCAGATAAAACGATTGCGATAATCTCAGTCGATCCTTCCAAAAGAAAAACCGGTGGTGCACTACTGGGTGATAGAATTCGCATGAATTCCATCAATAACTCACGGGTTTATATGAGATCGCTGGCTACTCGACAATCAAATTTGGCTTTATCCAAATATGTAAGTGATGCTGTGAATATTGTGAAAACTGCAGATTATGATCTTGTTATTTTGGAAACCTCAGGTATTGGTCAATCCGATACAGAGATAGTAGATCACTGCGATGTTTCGATGTACGTGATGACTCCTGAGTATGGTGCTGCAACCCAATTGGAAAAAATCGATATGTTGGATTTCTCCGATATAATTGCCTTGAATAAGTTCGATAAAAGAGGATCTCTCGATGCTTTAAGAGACGTGAAAAAACAGTATCAGAGAAACCATAGCCTGTGGGATGATGATCTTGATAGCATGCCTGTTCATGGAACAATTGCTTCACATTTTAACGATCCCGGTGTGAACGAACTTTATCATGCACTTATGAACAAAGTTGAAGAAAAAACAGGTGAAGATTTTTCTTCCACTATCGAACATCCCGATGAAATAAGTGAAAAGATCTTCATAATTCCACCCAATAGAACCCGATATTTATCTGAGATCAGCGATACTGTTAGAAATTATAATAACTGGGCAGAAGAACAAAGTGATTTAGCGCAAAAACTCTACAATCTGAAGTGTTCTCAGGAAATTCTTGATGATGAAAAATCGAAAAAAACGCTTCAGAAAAAATATGAAGAAATTGAACTGGAATTGGATGGTTTCAATAAGAAGATCATTGATAACTGGGAAGATAAGAAGAAGCTTTATAAAGATGATTATTACTTCTTCAAAGTTCGAGATAAAGAGATCAAAATTGCTACTCATACCGAGAGTTTATCTCATTTGCAGATCCCCAAAATTTCTCTGCCATCCTATAAAGCCTGGGGAGATATCCTGAGATGGAATTTAAAAGAAAATGTTCCGGGCGAATTTCCTTATGCTGCCGGAGTTTTTCCTTTCAAAAGAGAAGGTGAAGATCCTACCCGTATGTTTGCCGGAGAAGGTGGGCCGGAAAGAACCAACAAAAGATTCCATTATGTTTCCTTGGGATTGCCAGCCAAGAGACTTTCTACAGCTTTTGACTCGGTAACTTTGTATGGAGAAGATCCTGATCGAAGACCGGATATATATGGAAAAATTGGAAATAGCGGAGTTTCAATATCCTGCCTTGATGATCTGAAAAAACTCTATTCCGGATTTAATTTAGCTGATCCCATGACATCTGTTTCGATTACCATAAATGGCCCGGCTCCAATGATGGTTGGGTACTATTTCAATGGTGCTATTGATCAACAATGTGAACTCTATATTAAAGAAAACAATCTGGAAGACGAAGTAGAGAAGAAAATTGCAGCTATCTATAAAAAGAAAGGAACAAAACGTCCTCAATACCAAGGAGAGTTACCAGAAGGAAATGATGGCTTAGGTCTTATGCTGTTGGGAGTTACGGGAGACCATGTTTTACCAGAAGATGTTTACGAGAAGATCAAAGCTGATACGCTTTGTAGAATTCGTGGTACAGTTCAAGCTGATATTCTGAAAGAAGATCAAGCTCAGAATACCTGTATTTTCTCGACAGATTTTTCACTGAAAGTAATGGGAGATATTCAGGAATATTTCATTCAACACAATATCAGAAATTACTATTCAGTTTCCATCTCCGGGTATCACATAGCAGAAGCCGGAGCAAATCCCATCACACAGCTTGCACTCACACTTGCCAATGGATTTACGTATGTAGAATATTATGTTTCAAGGGGAATGGATATTAACAAATTTGCTCCGCATCTATCCTTCTTTTTCTCTAATGGTCTTGATCCTGAATATTCTGTTCTGGGTAGAGTTGCCAGGCTTATCTGGGCTAAAGCCATGAAATTGAAGTATAAGGCAAATGACCGTTCTCAAAAGCTGAAATATCACATTCAAACTTCAGGAAGATCACTCCATGCCCAGGAGATAGATTTTAATGATATTAGAACTACTCTTCAGGCTTTGTATGCAATTTATGATAATTGCAACTCTTTGCACACCAATGCCTATGATGAAGCGATCACAACACCTACAGAAGAATCGGTAAGAAGAGCAATGGCTATCCAGATGATTATAAACCACGAATTGGGACTTGCCAAGAACCAGAATCCCTTACAAGGTGCTTTTATCATCGAAGAACTTACAGATCTTGTGGAAGTAGCTGTGATGGCAGAATTTGATAGAATTACGGAACGTGGTGGCGTTCTGGGAGCCATGGAAACCATGTATCAACGGAGTAAGATCCAGGAAGAATCTCTGTATTATGAAACTCTGAAGCACACAGGGAAACTACCGATCATGGGTGTGAATACATTTATTTCCTCCAAAGGTTCTCCTACAATTTTACCGGGTGAAGTTATCCGAGCAACTCCGGAAGAAAAGGAATATCAGATCAGCATGCTGCAAGAACTACACAAAACTCAGGAAGAAAACGTGGAAGTTGCTTTGAATAATTTGAAGGAATGTGCAGCCAGCAATGGAAATGTATTTGAAATGATGATGGAAGCCGCCAAAATCTGCTCGATCGGGCAGATCACTCACGCCCTGTTTGAGGTGGGTGGGCAGTATAGAAGAAATATGTAACTTATTTTTTAAATAAATATTTGGAGTTGGAAGATGGATTTTAAATTTAATGAAGAACAGCAAATGATCATTAACGAAGCTAAGAAATTTGCTAAAAACGAATTGGAACCTTTTGCTGAAGAGCTGGATGAAAAAGGACTTGTGAATGAAGCAGCTATCAAAAAACTGGGAGAGTTGGGATTTTTGGGAATGACTATTCCCGAAGAATACGATGGCTTTGATAGTGGATTTATTGCTTATGCTGGCACAATGCTGGAGCTGAGTAAAGGAGATGCAGGTACCAGTGTTTGCGTAACCGTGCAAAACTCTCTGGTCAACGATGCAATAGTACAATTCGGCACTGAAGAACAGAAAAAGAAATACCTGCCGAAACTTGCAACAGGTGAATATATAGGATGTTTTTCATTAACAGAACCAAACTCAGGTAGTGATCCGGGATCATTACAAACATCTGCCGTAAAAGAAGGTGATCATTTCATTTTGAATGGTACGAAGAATTTTGTTACAAACGGTAGTTTTGCCCAGCTGGCTTTAGTTTTTGCTCAAACCAGTCCTGACCTGGGAGCGAAAGGAATTTCTGTCTTCCTAATAAAAACCGGAACACCCGGTTTCGAAATTGGGAACCACGAAAATAAAATGGGAATCAGATCTTCCAGCACAACAGAATTGATTTTCTCCGATTGTAAAATTCCAGCATCTGCCTTGATAGGAACAGAAAATAGAGGTCTCAGTATAGCTTTGGATACACTTGATAGCGGTAGGATCGGTGTAGCAGCTCAGGCTATTGGCATTGCAGAAGCAGCTTTTGAAGAAGCTGTGAAATACTCTAAAGAAAGAGTACAATTTGGAAAAACACTTTCTAAGCAGCCAATCATTGCCTATAAATTGGCAGATATGGCCATGGAAATAGAACTGGCTAAAACATTGCTTTTCAAAGTAGCCTGGATGAAAGAATCTAAACAACCGAAATATACAAAAGAAGCTGCCATGCTTAAATGTTATGCAGCTGAAATGTCGCACAGAGTTTGCCATGCAGCACT
>DAOUVH010000098.1 GCA_030667725.1 Candidatus Cloacimonadota bacterium
CTTTCATCAAGATCGATCTCTACAGCATAAAGTGCAGAAAGCAATAACAATGTTAGCATTAATAAAAATAATTTCTTCATATTCACCTCTTTATATTTTTATCCATCATTTTCTGTTGAGATACTTTTCCAGAGATTTTGAAATATTTTTTCACCTTTTTCTTTTAGGTCAATTTTATCAGTCATTATGTGATAGATCATCGTACCTTCTGCCAGTGCGTTGATCATGAATGCCATCGTTTCACAATCAAGATAGTCTTTGATCTTTCCTTCCTGCTGAGCTTTCTTTATGATCTCAACCAAGATCTCCTGGTTCTTCAAATGTAGTTTTCCGTGCTTTTCCCGAACCTGTGGAAATTTGATGAATGCATCTGTCATAAGCATATAGAAATTATTCACATCAATATTTCCCGAACCTGTCATTGCTCCGAGTACCTCTGAAATATTAGAAAGCGAACCAAAATAAATCTGTAGGATCTGCTTTAAATTTGCTGATTCTGAGTACATTGATCTTTCAAGTTCTTCAAACTTTTCAAAAAGATAATCGATAACCTCAATAAATAGCTCTTCTTTATTCTTAAAGTGATGGTATATTCCACCTTTAGTAATATTACATTCTGCAACTACATCGCTAATTGATGTAGCATCATAACCTTTCTGTAAGAATATTTTTAGAGCAGCTAAACTTATCTTATCCTTTGAATTCATCGAACCTCCTGCTTAAAAACCGACCGTTCGGTATGTATGAAATTCTTAAGGTAATTTTTGTCAATTATTTTTTCAAAAATGGAAATATTAATATTTATTTCAATATTTCTTTTAACTTTTTCTCATCTAGTTTTTCTATAATTTTCTCAAGTAGCTTAATCAATTCATCAAAATCATCCATAGAAGCAATACAGTTATGGCTATGAGCATAACGAACCGGTACACCAAGTACGATTGTTGGGATTCCTCTGTTTGCAACATGGAATTGTCTATCGTCTGTTCCTCCACCTTTTCTTACTGTTAATTGGATTTTGATGTCATTCTCATTGGCACATTCAATTACAAAATCTTTCAATTCTCTTTTTACGATCATAGTAGGATCGAACAAGCGGACATGAGCACCTTTGCCAACTCCTGTTTGTGATGTATAAGGAATTCCGGGAATGTCATCTGCCGGAGCACCTTCTAAAACTATACAAATATCAGCATCAGTGTAATTAGTGATTGTTTGTGCACCGCGGGTTCCAACTTCTTCTTGAACACTGCCAACACAATAGACTGTGTTCGGGTGTTCTTTTTCTGCCAGTATCTTCCCTATCTCAATAACAGCTGCAACTCCTGCCCTGTCATCAAATGCCTTTGAGAACATTCTTCTATTTTTTGTACTATAATGAAAATTCGTTACTGGAACGATTTGGTCACCCAGTTGAATTCCGAAGTTCTTTTCTATATCTTCTTTTGAGGTTGCACCAATATCCAGGAATATATTATTGATTTCGGGTTTAATATCTTGTCTGTTTTTGAGGAAATGAACCGGAACAGCTCCGATGATACCAGGATATTTCTCTCCTTTGGAATTGATCACTTCAACTGGAGACGAAAGAAGTGTATTGGGGTTCCAACCGCCGATATTTTGAAGCTTCAAAAATCCAGTTTGCAAAACATCCGCAACAATAAATCCGATCTCATCCATATGTGCCACGAACATGATCTTTGGTTTCTCACTGCTGCCTTTATACTCAAAACTTACCGAACCCATATTATCTTTGCTATGAGATGTAAATCCACGCAGCTCATCTTCCATTATTTTAACTATTTTATTTTCACTACCGGAAATCCCTGATTCAAGAGTCAGCTTTTTTAATAATTCAATTCTATCAGTCATTTTTCTCTCCAAATATTATATTTTTAAATTTTTAGTTTATTGTAAAACACTATTCGGATTGCTTGATAGCATCTACCGGACAGCCTTTATATCTTTTACCATCTCCATTAACACAAATTCCATCACCATCGCATTTATCGGCATCGATAACAGCAACACCCTTTACCATTTTAATTGCATCTTGGGGGCAAGGTGACACACATAATCTGCATCCAATGCATTTATTCGGAAGAACATAATAAGGTTTGATCTTCCATAAAGGATCACCTGATTCATCCCTGATCTTAAATTCAATATCTTCAATAACCAGAGAATGAACTATAAGTACTTCTCCCTGCATTATTCCATTTAACGATAATTCCATTTTAGAAGTAAGTTCGATCTTATTTTCTAGTAAGAAATCATCAGGTGCCAAAGAAAGTTCTAAAATATCTTCACCTGTATTTAAAAACCAGTTTCCGGCAATCTGCTTCAATTTACCGGAATAATTCGTTAATTCTATTTTTTCGTTTGATTGTGAGAATACATTTATGGCAATTATTAATATAATAGCAATTACAATTATCCATTTCTTATTCATTATATTTCTCCATTTTAGTTTTTTATTAAATTATGCAAAATTTAATCCACAAATTACTTATTCTTCTTTGTGCTCTTTGTTTCTATACCATTGTCTACCGGACAGCTTTGCAAGCATTTCAAGCAAAAGATACAATTAACATTCTCTACACGTTTTTCTTCATGAACATCTATCTGCATCGGACAGTTCTTTGAACAAAGGTTACAATTTTTGCAAAGTTCTTCGTTTATTTGAATTCGTTTTGAAGGAATATGCAATAATTTTCCCAAGTACTGAAAAACATTCATCAAAGCTGCATAAGGGCATAAATACTTGCACCAGAATCTGTTTATAAAGAAACCAACTATGAAAATTACAAATAAAGTTGCTGCAGAATAAATCGTGATATTCTGAGGATGCGACACTGCGAGAACAGGACAAAACTTCATATAACCGTATTGCATGAAACGGAATGCTGCCAGAATTGTAATAAACATGATAATATATTTCAATCCGTTTAAAAGTTTGTGCAGCCAAACAGGTAAATGAAATTGTTTATTCTTTTTGGATCTCGGATTCAAATTGGAAATTATCTCCTGCACAGTACCGAAAGGACAAACATATCCACAAAATCTTCTTCCCCAGAATATAGAAGTAACAGCGATTAGCAGACCGATAATAACAGAAATTGGATATAACAATATTGCAAACCCGGGATTTAGGCTCATTACACCAAAGCAGATACTTGAGTAAGGACAGAAACCGTGTGCACTGCATAATACACCATTGATAAGCAGCACAACAACTATCATAGTAATACCCAAAAAACTGTATTGAATTATTCTCCGCAATTCCTGATCTCTATTTTTTTTCATTAATTAGAGAAAATATTACACCGTTTTCTCGTCAATTATTTATTATAATTATGTGAAGTAAGTTTTGTTATTGACAGCTAACTAAAGTTTTAGCAAATTCGGTTTTGCATTGATAACATGTTTTAAAAGAGAATTTTTTTAAAGGAAATTTGATATGCTTAAGTATCATTGCGGTATAAGAGCAGGATTTAGAAAATTAAGAGTCCACTTGATAATTTGGATCTTGAAAATGAGGATTAGAATGTATACAATAACTATTCTGGAAAAGTTATTGTATACATTTTTAGTATAACTATAGGTTAGTTATGTATACAAAAAAATTTTCGCGGCGTACATATGATAGGCAAAATTCGCTTTGCTCTTTTGCCTATTGGGACGAGCGTGTAACCCGCACGACAGGCTCAGCGAACTTCGCCTATCATACGTGTTTGCGTCAGTTAAATAAAGCAAGCTTTCTTTCACACGCAACACACGCTCGTCCCATTAGTGGCAACCAGATGAGGAGAAGAAAGATGAGAAGAGTATTCATTTCACTTGGTTTATTTTTATTCACAATTTCACTATTTGCTCAAACTCCACCTGATACACTTTGGATAAAAACATTTGGTGGTGATTTGCCAGATTATGCAGTTACAGTTCAACAAACTTTCGATGAAGGTTTCATCTCATTATCCAAAACAAGTTCTTTTGGAGCAGGATACAGTGATATTTGGTTAATAAAGACTGATGAAGAAGGTATTGAACAATGGCAACAAACTTTTGGAGGTACTGAAACTGAATATGCAGGAGATATAAAACAAACAGCTGATGGTGGTTACATAATTGTAGGAACAACAGAATCTTATGGTTCAGATTACAATAAGATCTGGTTGATTAAAACAGATGAATTTGGTAACGAGTTATGGAGTCAGTTATATGGAAATTTTGACAATCAAGGAAATTCGGTAATCCAGACATCAGATGGTGGATACATAATCGCCGGTGCTACGTGGATTACAGGAAACAATAATTATTTTGATGCTCTACTTATCAAAACTGATGCAAATGGGAATGAGGAATGGAGTCATACATATGGAAGTACATTTTGGGATGAAGCTATCAATATTCAACAAAATGAAAACAATGAATACTTGATCTGTGGGTTACATGGTGAATCTCAAGGTTGGTTTTTCAAAACTGATTCTGATGGCAGTATGATATGGTCACAATCATTTTCTGTATTGGATTATAACTATATTGTTCAATTTATAGAAACTTCTGACCAAGGATACATTTTAATAGGAAACACCTATTCTGCTGAGGGAGATATTTTAGTGATTAAAACTGATGTAAACGGAAATGAAGAATGGATGCAAACAATTGATGGAAGCGACTATGATACTTCATCGTCAATTTGTGAAGCAGTTACCGATGGCTACATTATTGCTGGAACTACTTCTAATGAGATATGGTTGATCAATATAGATGAAGAAGGTGTGGAAATCTGGAATCAGACTTATAATAATGGGTCTGCATGCACTGGAACTTCTATTCAAAACATTGATGATGGTTATATCATTTCAGGATCTTTTCTTCCAATCGGAAGTGAGTTTATGAGCTGTATGCTAATGCGGTTAAATTCTGAAGAAGTAATTTGCTCAGAGAATATTGTGGAAATTGAGAAATATAATTTAGAAAACTATCCTAATCCATTCAATCCATCAACAACAATTGAGTTTTCTATCCAAAATGATTCAAAAGTTGAACTTTCTATTTTTAACATTAAAGGGCAAAAAAATAAAACTTTAGCTCAAAATGAATTTGTTGCCGGTAAACATTCAATTATCTGGAATGGAGATGATAACAACATGAAACCTGTAAGTTCAGGAATATATTATTTTAAGTTGAATGTTAATGGTAAAACCGAAGTAGTGAAAAAATGTTTGCTGCTGAAATAAGAAATGATGCCACTAACAAGCGTGTCTGCGGGTAGGTTAGTTGGTGTTCTTCGTCTGAATCTTACGATTCAAACAGCTGGTCGGTTTGTTTTGGGCGTGATCGTTCCGATCCCGCCGCACACGCAAAAC
>DAOUVH010000081.1 GCA_030667725.1 Candidatus Cloacimonadota bacterium
CTCATTTCTTCTACCGAGATAAATACCTGCTATCAATTTAATGAAACTTGCTAAAGTAAGAGCAGAGCCAAAGACAGCCAATGCAAGCCAAACAATCCACAGTTTATTTGCCAGCCCTGTTCCATTTCCAAAATCAATGATCCCCTGATATATCATCCATTTTGAGAAGAAACCATTAAATGGCGGGATGCCGGAGATTGATAGTGCAAAAATTATAGCAGCAAAAAATGTTAAGGGCATCATTTTAGAAAGACCACCCAGTTCATCTAGATTTTTCTTACCTGTTCTTTTTTCTATACTACCAGCAGTTAAGAATAATCCTCCTTTATAAAGTGTATTATTTATCATATGGAACATTCCAGCAGCAATGCCCAATGGTGATCCTAAAGCTATTCCGGTAATCATGTATCCCACCTGAGAAACAGCGTGATAGCCAAGTAGTTTTTTGTAGTTATGCTGTACAAGAGCCATCATTACTGCACCGATAATTGTAACCGCTCCAATAATTAATAACATTAATGTAGCCCAATCTGTTAGTTGGAAAATATCCCTGCAGATCCTGACAAGAAAATAAATTCCCAGGAGTTTATCAAGTGATGCGGGTAGAAATGCAGATGAAGATGCTGGAGCTTTCTTCACATAATCCGGCACCCAACTATGGAATGGCATCGCACCTGCTTTGGTGAAACTTCCTACAAGTAAACTTAAGAAAGCAATTATTCCCAATGTTCCTGAAGTTGTAATGTTGATCTCGGACATATTGCAGGAGCCTGTCATTTGCCAAAGAATTCCAATTCCCATTATGAGAACAGAATCTGACATGCCTACAAGAACCAGCGTTTTCTTAGCTGCTGATGAGCTTTCTTCGTCATAACCTTTTATTAATTTATACAGTGTAAGACCCAATATACCCCAGAAAAAAATGAATAATATGAGATTATCAGAAAGTGCTGCTCCATAGGCAGATCCCAAAGTAATGAGATAATATGAATAATATCCTTTAATAATTTTTTCTTTTGTAATGTATGATAGAGAATAAAGTGCAAACAGGATACTGAAAATCCCGATAAATAATGTTATTAATTTACTAAGATCATCTACATTAAAAATTAGATATTTTGAAACACTCGGAAAGCTGAAGCACTCCATATTTATAAGACCGGAATTCATCTGGAAGACTAAAATAGAAAAGTAAAGAGCTACTCCAGAAACAATAAGAGTGATAAATCCTTTAAGCTGCTTTAGTACTTCCGGAAAAATGAAGAGAATTATTCCGATCCCAATCGGTAAAAACATTAGATATTGCAAATTAATCATAATTTTATACCTTTAATTTAGCTTTTAGACTTTTTGTTTTCTCCTGAGAGAGTTTTATCAATTCCGCTGCACTCATTATATGTTTCCCTGTAGTATAATCGAAGACATGTGACATCCTTTCCGTACAGCAATAGCAGGGATCAACAGCCGCAGTAGCAATTGCAGCATCGGAGATAGTTCCGCCAACACAAGATCTTCTAAATGTGGGAATACAAGTGTAGCTCGGTGCACGTATTTTATGACGAACAGGGCTGTTACCACCATCGGATTTTACAAAATGGAATACTTCACCTCGAGGAGCTTCCGCATGTCCAATTCCAATTCCAGGTGGAATTTCTTTCACTTTTATTTTGATGTCACCGGCTTCGGTCTTTTTAAGAGCTTCAAGACATTGTTTAATAATACTAATTGATTCATACATTTCCAGAAGACGAACTTCCGCTTTGGCAAAAACATCTCCAGCTTGAGCAGTTATCACTTTCCAATCCACCATATCATAAGCAGCATATGGATCATCACGACGAACATCGATTTTAACTCCGGAGGCTCTGGCAGTTGGTCCAACTGCACCAAAATCGTGTATATCTTCTGCTGTAAGAATACCAACACCTTTCAGGCGAGCGTGGATTACGGGATCATCCATCACAGCACCAACTATCAGATCAGTTTTTATTTTTACATCGTCCAGAACTTTAAGCAATTGAAGTGCCTGCTCGTGTGTTATGTCTCGGCGAACTCCACCGATTGTGAACATTGCATAATTATTCCTGTTCCCTGTAATGATCTCAAACATATCCAGAACAGGTTCACGGTATTTCCAAGCCCACATAAAAACTGTATTATATCCCAGGAAATGACCTGCTAGTCCTACCCATAAAAGATGGCTGTGAATTCTTTCCAATTCTCCAACGATCGATCTGATGTATTTTGCTCTTTCAGGAATTTCAATACCCGGAATGCTCTCCACGGCATTCGCATAAGCAAATGGATGAGAAGTTGAACAAATTCCGCAAATTCTTTCTACAACATAGAATACCTGCTCAAATGTTTTTGACTGGCATAATTTCTCAATTCCTCGATGATTGTAACCAGTTTCCCAGATAACTTCTTTTACGATCTCTCCATCACAATAGAGTTTGAAAAATTCGGGTTCTTCAAGAAGCGGATGATATGGTCCTAAAGGGACTAAAGTTCGTTTGCCCATTCTAATTCTTCTCCTCTTTATAATCTCTTCTGAGTGGATATTTTCCTTCCGGCCAATCTTCTGCAAAAAGGAATCTTTCCGGTTTAGGATGATTAAGAAACTTGATACCCAGCAAATCCATAATTTCTCTCTCTATCCATTCTGCGCCATAAACAACTGGAGTTAAGGATTCGATTTCCGGCTTATCTCTTGGCAGCATTACATTAAGGTTTAATATCCAGCCACTGCTGTCATCAGAGAAATGATAGATTATCTCAAGTCCTTCTTTTGAATCCATCGCTGTAACAATTATATAACGATAACCCAGATCTTTGAAAACATACTCAGCAACATCCAGTAAACTGGTTTTTGGAATGTAGATCATCAATCTTTTTGTATTCACAATTTCCGTATTTATGATCTTTGGAAACTTTGTTTTAATATCATCAATATATTTATCAATATTCATACAAATCTATCCTTATTTATTTAATAATTTCACAACACCGGCAAGCATTGCTTCTGGTTTTGGAGGACATCCCGGTACATAAGCATCTACCGGAATAACATTATCTAGTGGACCTTTAAAAGTATAACAGTCTCTAAACATTCCTCCTGTACACGCACAAGTTCCTATAGCAATTACTACAATTGGTTTGGGAGCCTGTTCATATACTTCTTTGATGCGAGGTAACAACTTTCTTGTAACTATTCCGGTTACCAATAACACATCTGCATGACGTATGCTTCCAACCAATTTCATTCCAAATCTTTCAATATCAAATTTCGGTGTAAGGCAATCCAATATTTCTATATCACAATTATTGCAGGAACCCACACTCATATGGAAAACCCATAAAGATTTTTTAAAGCACTTTTCTTTAAAGCCCAATGTATTCTCCTATAATCCAAAGATCGCTAATATTATACTGACAACTGCCAGCAGATTCATCCAAATCCAGAAGAAACGCATTGCCTGATCGATCCTCACTCTTGGATTTGTATTTCTAACTAAAGTTACTATTAATACAACTAAAACTACCTTCAACACAGACCAAAGAATATTAATTCCTTCAAAATTCATTCCTGCAAAGAAGAGTCCAACAACCAATGCAGGAAGAACAAACAGCATTATGTATTTTGCAAGATTAACCAATGCATAAGTAGTTCCCGAAAATTCTATCGTGATACCATCGCAGATCTCACCTTCTCCTTCTGCCATATCGAATGGTACTAACCCGAGTTTTGCCTGAATACACATCAATGCTACAATGAAACCTATAATCCCGGAAATGCTTCCAATAAAAGCACCGTGTGCAGCTTGGAAGGCGATGATCTCAGAAAGTTTAATGCTCATTCCTGATTTAAAAATAATAGAGATCAACACGAGCAAGAATGGAACTTCATAACTTAATATCAGTTTCATTTCACGTGAAGCACCCACTGCTGCTAACGGATTTCCAGAAGCCAAGGCACCGATCATGTAACTTATTGATGGAATATTCAACAGATAAATGATAACAATCAAATCACCTACAAATCCGGTTTTAATTCCAAATAAAGGGAGTAGAATGAACACTGCTGATATCACTGCTCCAAAAAGTGCTAACACCGGAGCAACGAGAAATGTGAAACGAGAACCGTTCTTAGGGATCAATGTCTCTTTAGTGAGCAGTTTGATGAAATCATAAAGTGGTTGAAGAAGTGGAGGACCTTGACGGAACTGGACTCTTGCAGTTATCTTCCTATCGAACCATGAGAGAAAACCACCTACTATGCCGGAGAATAATAAACCCGGAAAAATTAAAAAATAAAATATTTCTTTCCCCATTTTAATCCTTTATTCGTTCTTCATTAGTTTATCCCAGATAAATTCTCTAACCAGGATATTATCATTTAATCTATGTATATTATCTTCTTTATTTTCATCAATAACAACAATAGAGATCGCACCTACAGGAGCTGTTTCCATACATTTCAAAGATTTTGTGTTATCATTAAAATCACAAAGATCGCAAATAGATTTTTTGGAAGTAAACACTTCGTTCATGATTGAACCAAAAGGACACACAGCTACACAAGACTGACAACCGATACACAAATTAGTAGCTCGAACAATGAAACCTTCGTCATCCTTTTCCAAAGCTTCTTCCGGACACACAGCAATACAGGGTGAGTCCTCGCATCTTCTACAGGTAAACAGCATCATTGCTTTTTCTACAATATCTTTCATCCCGATATTATCTGGATGGAAATCGTAAATACATTCACCAAAATTATATTTGTCATTTTCCGGATTTCGGAATTTTGCCAGATCGATTAATATTTTTTTATTCATTTTATCCGCCAAATCATATCATTTTTTCTCGAATAGCTCACGAAATTCTATCATTTCGGTTGTATCTTTGATCTCATCATAAGAGAAAACCGGTCCATCTTTACAAACGTAAATGTTGTCCATCGCACAGTGTCCGCATTTTCCCAAACCGCAAGACATATTTGTTTCCATTGAGAGATAAATATTTTCTTCTTTCACACCTAATTCCAGCAGACGCATAGCTCCAAATTTCATCATGATCGGAGGTCCACAAACGATAGCAATTGTTTCTTTGAAGTTAGTTTCAACTTTATCTAAAAGAACAGTTACAACACCTTCGGCTTCTTTCCAATTTGCATCAGCTTTATCGACACTCCTGAAGAGTTCTACATTTTTGTGGTTTCTCAACTCATCGAACCAATCCTTATAAATAAAATCGGCAGGTGTTTTTGCACCAAAGCAAATATTGATCTTTTTAAATTTATCTTCTTCTTCCAATAAGGTGAGAATTAGGCAACGCAATGGAGCGAGCCCCACACCACCTCCTAGTATCAGAATTTCTTTCCCATAGAATTTTTCAATCGGATAACCCCTTCCATAAGGTCCTCGAATTCCAATAGTCTCTCCACCTTTAAGCTCATGCATTTTCCCGGTTACGTAACCGGCATTCATAATTGTGAGTTCCATTTTATCTTTTACATAAGGGGATGAGGACGGAGTATAAGGTGCTTCTCCAATTCCATCGAGTGTGACTTCTACAAACTGGCCAGTCTTGAATTCAAATTCCTTTTTTGCACTAATGAAGAAAGTTTTAATAAGCGGAGTTTCTGGTACAATTTTATCGACTTTGTATTTAATCGGTTTATAGATATTTTTTTCTACCATTTTCCATCCCTTATTTACAAGCTTCGATTATTAACTCGTTTTTATTAATCTTGCCAATGCAGGCATCAATACATCTTCC
>DAOUVH010000158.1 GCA_030667725.1 Candidatus Cloacimonadota bacterium
AAAGGCAGAAACTCAAGAAAAAAGAATTTATCAAACAGAAAGATTAGGATCGGAAAAACCGGTTATCGATGGAAAAGTTGATGATGAAGTTTGGACCCAAGTTGAATGGACCGGAGATTTCATTCAAAGATCACCTCACGAAAATGAAGTTCCATCACAGGAAACTAAATTTAAAATCCTTTATGATGACAAAAACATCTATTTTGGATTTCGGGCTTTTGATACTGAACCGGATAAAATTACTTCCATCATAACACCGAGAGATTGGTTTCCCGGAGATTGGGTAGAAGTAAATATTGATAGTTATTTTGATAAACGAACCGCTTTTTCTTTTACTTTAAGTGTTTCCGGAGTCAGGGGAGATGAGTTCATTTCCGGTGATGGAGATGGTTGGGATACGAGTTGGAATCCAATCTGGTATGGAAAAACGAACATCGATGAACAGGGTTGGACGGCAGAGATGAAGATCCCTTTAAATCAATTGCGTTATAGTGATAAAGAAGAACAGGTTTGGGGAATAGAAGTAACCCGCAGAATTCATAGAGAGGAAGAAAGGTCTGTCTGGCAGATGATTACACAAGATGAACCGGGTTGGGTAAGTAATTTTGGAGAATTGCGAGGAATAAAAGGGATTAAACCTCAAAGGCATATTGAGTTGTTACCTTATCTTGTTGGGAAATTAGAGCGATTTGAAGCCGATGAAAATGATCCGTTTTATGATGGTTCATCTGAAAATTTCAATATCGGTCTTGATGGAAAGATCGGAATAACGACCGATTTAACCCTCGATATGACGATTAATCCCGATTTCGGTCAGGTGGAAGCAGATCCTTCGGAAATAAATCTTACTGAATTTGAAACATATTTTTCTGAAAAAAGACCATTCTTTATCGAGGGGAATAATATTCTCGATTATCGCTTAACATCCGCCATAACCGGTGGAGATTTTGTTAGCGATAATCTCTTCTATTCGAGAAGGATCGGTAGGAAACCGCGCTATTACCCTGATAATTATGATTATATCGATACCCCTGAAAATTCAACTATTTTGGGAGCTTTCAAACTTTCAGGTAAAACTGAAAAAGGTTGGTCGATCGGGATAATGGAATCCTTTACTGAAAAGGAAATTGCTGAATATGAATTGGATGGGCAAAAGGAGAAAGTTACTGTTGAACCGCTAACCAACTATTTCGTCGGTCGGGTTATGAAAGATTTTAACAAAGGAAATTCTTGTCTCGGAGGAATGTTTACTTCTGTGAACAGGAATATTAATGATGATCATTTGAATTATCTGAATAAATCGGCTTATTCCGGAGGACTCGATTTTCTCCAACAATGGAATGATAAAAAATATTATCTGAAGGCTACAACTGCCTTCAGTCAAATTCAGGGAGATAAAGAAGCGATTCTGGAAGCACAAACCGGTTCTGCCAGATATTTCCAAAGATCGGACAATAATTACGTTTCAGTTGATTCCAATAGAACATCACTTTCAGGATATGCAGGTTCAGTTATTTTTGGAAAATCGAGCAGCAGCAGGATAAAATATCAGACTGGTGTTTCCTGTCGTTCTCCGGGTTTTGAGATCAATGATATCGGTTATATGCGAAGAGCTGATCAGATTAATCAGTTTACCTGGATCGGATATTGGATCAATAAGCCTTTCGGAATTTTCCATAAATTCAATGTGAATGCTAATCAATGGTGTAATTGGGATTTTGGAGGAGTTAATACTTCCAATGCTGTGAATATGAATGTTCATGGGACTTTCAAAAATAATTCCAATTTTGGCGGAGGAATAACTCGAGGTTTTGAATATATTTCTAACGAAATTTTGAGAGGAGGACCATCTGCAAAAAGACCTGGTGATTGGAATGGTGATTTTTATTTTAATTCTGATGGCAGGAAAAAGATAAATTTCAGTTGCGGAACAAATTTCGGATTTGGAGATAATGATAATAATTCATTTAATTCCTATTGGACATCATTAACGATCAGATCGAATAATCAATTGAGACTTTCTGTGAATCCTTCCTACAATAAGTATGAACAGAACCTGGAATATGTTACAACTGAAGAATTTGAGGAAGAAGATCGCTTTATTTTCTCTTCCTTGTTTCAAGAAACAGCGAGTCTTACTTTTCGGGTGGATTATTGCATCACACCGAATTTCTCAATTCAATATTATGGCTCTGCGTTTATTTCTGCAGGAAAGTATTCTGATTTCAAACGGATAACAGATCCAAAAGCCAATAAATATGACGATCGATTTTACACTTTTTCAGATGAAGAAATCGAATATGATGTCGATAATGAGGAATATCAAGTAGATGAGAATCTCGATGGAACTCCTGATTATTATATCTATAATCCGGATTTTAACTATAAAGCATTCAATTCCAACCTGGTTATTCGTTGGGAATTTTCGCCGGGCTCAAACCTGTATCTTGTCTGGTCACAAAATCGATCTGATTATATTTCAGATGGTGAATTTTCATATTATAATGATATGAAATATCTTTTTGATAATCATCCGAATAATGTCTTTCTCATAAAAGTGAATCATTGGTTTTCATTGTAACTCAAACAATCCTGTTTGAGAAAAGTAACTCAAAATTCCGATTTCGAGAATGTTACTTGTTCTCAAGTTGAGCTGGCTAGAAAGTAACTCAAAATTCCAATTTTGAGAATTATTTGTTTACAAGTGCAACTTGTAAACGAGAAAGATAAAGGAGAAAGAAAAAATGAAATACAGAAAATTTGATCTGAAAAAAGATAAAGATGCAGTATTTAGAATTTTGAATGAGTGCGGATGGGTGCATGATAAAAAGAAAGATAAATATCTCAATAAATTTCTTCCGAAAGCTAATACTCTAATAATTAATGTAAACGGTGAAGCTGAAGTAATGGCAACCAGTTCCGATGGAACAATCCGTTACCAGGAAGAGAAACTAAAATTATGCGCAATAACAGGAGTAACAGCCAGTTTGTTAGCCAGAAAACAAGGATTCGCTGGGAGACTCACAGCAATTCGTTTAGCGTTGGATGCAGAAAAAGGTGCAGAAGTAGGAGCACTTTGTATATTCGATCAAGGGTATTACAACAAACTTGGTTTTGGAAATGGTAACTATGAGCAGATTGTTTGCATCACACCTGCCACATTGAATATAAAGCGTAAACCCAAAATCCCTGTACGGCTTACGGAAAAGGATTACAAAAAGATCCATAAAAACCGTGTGAGCAGAATGCCAAGTCATTGTGCTGTAACATTACCAGAATATGCAACCCAAGCAGAATTAGGTGAAGAGAATAAAAACATGGGTTTTGGATATTTCGATGAAAAAGGAAATTTGACTCATCATTTGTGGCTGCATGGTAAAGGAAAGGAACAAGGACCTCTCTGGGTAAGTTGGATGGCTTATCAGAACCTTGATCAATTAATGGATCTGTTGGCGTTTCTCAAGAGCTTTGAAGAGCAATTTCTTATGATCAAGATGATTGAGCCTTCATTCATTAATATGCAGGATTTCATCGAACGACCATATCTAACGAGAGGGATGACTCAGAAATCTGAGCATCAGAATAAAATCTCCTCAAGTGCTTACTGGCAATTAAGGATTCTAAATTTGCAAAAATGTATGAAGAAAACCCATTTAAATTGTGAAGATTTTAGTTTTAATCTGCAACTTTCCGATCCAATTGGAAAATATATTCCTGAAGATATAAAATGGAAAGGAATTGCCGGAGATTATGTAATCTCTTTGGGGAAAAATTCATCAACAAAGAAAGGAAAGCAAAAAGATCTCCCGGCTCTAAAAGCGTCTGTGAACGCTTTTACCAGAATGTGGTTTGGTATTATGCCTGCTTCTTCACTCGTATATTCTGATGATATTGAAGCCCCAAAAGAGTTGCTGAAGAAACTTGATAAAGCATTCCTTTTACCGGAAGCTCATGTAGATTGGGGATTTTAAAGTATGGATATAAAATTTGTAACAACAAAAGATAGATCGGATTTAATTAAAAAGGGTGATGAGATAGTTGTCCAAGTGTGGCCAGAATTCATGTTGCATGATGCTGTTGCAAACGAATATTTCTTTCAATT
>DAOUVH010000117.1 GCA_030667725.1 Candidatus Cloacimonadota bacterium
AACTGAAGATGTATCCGTTATCAGAACATCAGCAAGATGCAAATATGGTGTAATGTCGTAATCGGTTATTATTCTAATTTGATTGGAATTCTTTATTCCATCGATAATATTTCGATTCATCAACTCATTAAATTTTAATAAACAGAACTAATCTTCCTTAATTATATTTGGAATTATCGGAAGCAAGCGTTCCGCAGATTGCATTTTTCTGCTGTGAGTGGGAGCAAAAAGAATTACTTTCTTGTTTTTGGGAATTTTGAATTTTCCTCTCAGATCAATCGCAGGATAATGGAGTATATGATCTACTTTTGACCAGCCGGTTTCTTTTACTAATAAGTATTTATATTTTTCCTGCAGTTTCAGGAATTGTTTTGTTACATGCGGACCGGAAGTGCAGTAAACATCAAAGAAATGGCGGATTTTATAATGAGAAGGTTTTTCTACTCCCAAGCCGTGAAATATCTGAACTTTTATTCCTGGAATTCTAAAATCAACAAAATTTCCCGGTACGATCACAAGATCAGGAGCGAATAGAATCGTCTCTTTGATGTTTTGCAGAAATTCATATCTATTAAGATCGGCTGGAATTTGTTTCTTAACTTTCTGTGAAGTAAAGAAAGCAAATAAATGGTTTGTTTCTTCCAAATATTTTACGATCGGTTCTATGATAGGTAGAGAATATTTTTTGGAAATATAGAACAATATCTTCATTATTTATTGAGAATCATCGAATTGAAGTTTATAGAGTATTTTATATCTTTCACAAGTATCTAATAATTCGTCATGTTTACCTAAACCAACAATCTTCCCATCATCCAGAACTACAATTTTATCTGATGATAGAATGGTTGATAATCTATGTGCTATCACAATTACTGTTCTGTTCTTTGTCGCTTGTTCAATTGCTTTTTGCACTTTCATTTCAGCTTCGGTATCAAGTGCGCTGGTAGCTTCATCAAAGATCAATATTGGTGGATCGGCTACTATAGCTCTGGCTATGCAAAGACGCTGCTTCTGTCCACCGGAAAGATTTGAAGCTCGTGTGTGCAGAAGTGTTTCGTATTGGTCGGGAAGTGAATCAATAAATTCATCTGCATAAGCTGTTTTTGCAGCTTTAATAATTTCTTCTTGAGTGAGTTCCTGAAGTGCTCCATAGCCAATATTATTAGATATTGTGTCACTAAACAATATTGATTCTTGAGTTACGGTTCCCATCAGAGTCCGCAGGTTTTGCAATTTAATATTCTTGATATTTCTATTATCAATTAAAATTTCACCGGAAGTTGTGTCGTACATTCGTTCCAGAAGATTTACCATTGTTGTTTTACCGGAACCACTACTTCCAACTAAAGCAATTTTCTCACCTTTTTTGATAGTAAGGTTTATGTCTTTAAGCACTTTTTCCGATCCATTATAAGAAAAGGAAACATTCTTATATTCTATTGATTTTTCAAAAGTTTTCATTTCTATCTGCGAACTGCTTTCGGTTATTTCAGACTTTCTATTCAATATTTCGGAAATTCTTTCTACAGATACCAAAGCTTTTCTGATATTTGCATAAGCTTTAGTGATAGCTTTCATAGGATGCAGCATTGAAAAGATCGCCAGCATAAAAGCGAAAAAACTTCCAATAGAAAAATTCACATTAGGATCAAGAACTTGATATCCACCGATCATAAGTACAATTACACCCGTAATAACACTATTTAATTCTGATAAAGGGACATTAAAAGCATGATATATCCTCGATTTTCTCCAGAATTTGAAGTGCTTATTGTTGATCTCTTCAAATTTTTCCATCTCGTATTGTTCGCGGGAAAACGCTTTAACAATGCGCATACTGTTAAGTTTTTCTTCCACCGTGGAAAACATATTGGACGATTGTTGTTGGATGCGTTTGGAGTATTTCTTTATTTTATTTCCAAGAAGGTGAACAACAAAGCTGAATATTGGAAGTAGAACCAAACTTATGAGGAATAATCTCGGATTCAAGAATAAAGCGATCCATGCAAAAATTATTATGAGTAGAAATTCTCTTAATGAATTAAAAAGAGAATTTACAAAAAAGTTTCCGATTATCTGAACATCAGAGACCATACGTACTAGTGAGTCTCCAACTTTATTTTCATTGAAAAATGCTAAAGATTGGTAAAGATATTTTTTATAGATCAAATCTCTGATATCTTTTATTGTACGTCCCCGCAAGTTAGCAAAAAGCACTCGTTGACCATAGAAAAAGATATTTTTCAAGATTATTATCAGAATCATTAATCCACTTATAATCCATAATAGCAGGTGTTGATCTGTATGTATCATAACTGTATTCAGGTTATCCAGAAGAGGTTCAAGAGCTTCTTTGCTTGTTATCTGGAACAAACTACCATGAGTAGAAATATATTGCATAATTGCATTTTGTATTGCTAAAAAGAAAGATGTGGCATTTTTATATAGTATTATATCTGAGGATGATTTAAAGACATTGTCCATTAATGGAATTGCCAGAGTTACACTTGTACCGCTGAATAAAGCAAATCCAAACATGAAAATCAGCCCGGAGACAAGATATCCCCAATGACTTAGCATTATTTTTAAAATTCGTATTATATTTTTTCTCATAATTATCCTATATAATAATAATTGCTTTTTAAAATTCTTTAGAGTAGGATTGTGTCAATATATTATTAGTTAATGTTAATCATATGAATTTAAACTAAATTTCATAATTGAAAATGAAATAATAATTAGTGAGAAATATATATATATATGTACTTTAAGAAAATACTTTACAAAGAAACCTTCGATTTTTCTGTTGTTTCTGCTTATAAAAAGCAAAAAAAGAAGGAGGTATTAAATGGCATTAAATACCGAAGCCAAAATGGCTATCATGGCAGAGTTTAAACTCCATGATTCAGATACTGGATCACCTGAGGTTCAGGTCGCTTTATTAACTACTCGCATTAAAGAGATAACGGAACATTTGAAAATCCATACAAAGGATTATCACACACGCCGTGGTCTACTTAAATTAATTGGTCAAAGACGTAGATTGCTTGACTATCTTATGAAAAAAGATATCAAACGTTATCGCAAAGTTATTAAGACACTTGGACTCAGGAAATAATATATTTTGGAGTTAACAGAAAGGGGATAAAACCCCTTTCTTAACTTTTTTAGAAGAAATACCTTAACAAAAAAAGTGATGTAAATATTTATACAACAAGTTAATTAATAAATTATAAATGAGAAAATGAAAAATCGCGGAGGAATGGAGCAATAAGCTAAGTTCAGTATTCTGACTTTAGTCTATTGCTTTAATCTCTGCAGAAAAGTTCGGTTTTGAAAAACCGAAACAAAAGGAGAAAAAATGCACAATTTTAACATCACAAAGAAGTCAATTGAAATCGCCGGAAAAACTCTGACAATGGAAACCGGCAGAATGGCTAAACAAGCCAATGGTGCTGTATTCATCACTTATGGTGAAACCAGCGTATTAGTAACAGCAACTGTATCAAAAAATGTGAGGGAAGGAACAGATTTCTTTCCATTAACAGTAGATTATATCGAAAAAATGTATGCTTCGGGTAAAATCCCCGGTGGCTTTTTTAAACGTGAGGCCAGACCTACTACTCAAGCTACTTTGAATGCTCGTCTTATCGACAGACCAATCCGACCACTCTTTCCAAAAGGTTTTAGAAATGCAGTTCACGTTGTAATAACGGTTCTTTCCTACGATGGAGAAAATGATCCAGGTATGTTGGGAATCTTAGGTGCATCTGCTGCCCTTTCAATTTCCGATATCCCATTTCACGGACCTTGCGCCAGTGTGAAAGTAGGTGTAGTGAATGAAGATATCATCATCAATCCCACCGTTGAACAATTTAAAGAATCAATTCTTGATCTTGATGTTGCCGGCACTAAATCTGCAGTGGTTATGATCGAAGCCGGAGCTGAAGAAGTTTCGGAAGAAATGATAATGAATTCTATTTACACCGGTCATGAAGTGATCAAAGAATTGGTTGCTTTCCAAGAATTATTCGTAAAAGAAGCTGGTAAAGAAAAGATAGAAATCGAATTAAAAGTAACGCCGGAAGAAATAGTTCAAAACGTTGAAAAGAATTTTGGTAAAGCAATCGATAAAGCTGCTCATCTTCACGGAAAATTGGAACGTTATGAAGCAATTGATGCCATCAAAAAAGAAGTGATGGAAAAATATGAAGCAGAACTTGGTGAAGAATTCTCAGAACAAGAAAAACATTATAAAAATGCTTTTGATGAAGTTTTCACAAACTCCGTTCGAAACGCAATATTACATGACAATCACAGAGCAGACGGTAGAGGAATGGATGACATCCGACCAATTACCTGCGAAATAGATGTTCTTCCCCGCGTTCATGGTTCAGCACTTTTTACCCGTGGTGAAACACAATCATTGGGAACAGTAACTTTAGGAAACAGCCGTGACGAACAGATCATTGACGGTCTGGCAGAGGAATATAAAAAACCATATTATCTGCATTACAATTTTCCACCATTCAGTGTAGGTGAAGCTGGATTTATGAGAGGTCCCGGACGTAGAGAATATGGTCATGGAGCTTTGGCAGAACGTGCTTTACTTCCAATGATCCCATCTAAAGATGATTTTCCTTATACACTGCGTATCGTTTCAGAAATATTGGAATCAAATGGTTCATCCTCCATGGCAACAGTTTGTAGTGGAACTTTGGCTCTAATGGCTGCAGGTGTACCACTAAAAAAGCCGGTTGCAGGAATTGCAAACGGACTTATCATGGAAGGTGAAGACTTTGTTGTTCTTACTGATATTCAAGGTTTAGAAGATCACCTCGGTGACATGGATTTCAAAGTAACCGGTACAAAAGATGGAATCACAGCTATGCAAATGGATATCAAAATTGAAGGTATAACAAAAGAGATAATGGGCATTGCATTAGAAAAAGCTCAAACTGCCCGTTTCTATATTCTAGATAAAATTATTGAAACAATTCCTGAGCCACGTGCTGAATTAGCTGAAAC
>DAOUVH010000010.1 GCA_030667725.1 Candidatus Cloacimonadota bacterium
CAATCGAGAAAAACGATCTTATCTGCAGTGCTCAAGGTGATGTCAGACCTCCTGCATGGGATGAAGAAGAAGAGTATGTACCAAGTGGAAGTTAATTAATAAATTAACTAAATTAAATATTTTCTTTATGATAAACTTCATACAGCAGTATGGGGCGATAATAATGCGCCCAATTGTGTTGATAGGTTGGTTTCTGATTTATAAAAAATCCGGAGATTCCCAATTAACTAATTATCATATTCGAATGTTTATGATGTTTCTTCTGATATTTATTATCTGGAATATGTTTGCTATCCTGTTTTCAGATAACATTAATTTAGCGAGATATATATATCTTTTCTTCTGGGCTGCAGCTACAATTTGTGAATTTTTTATCATTGTAAAAGCTTTATTTATTTCTTTGAATTTGGAAAAAAGCCAGAATAAAGTATTAATAATAATCTTATTAATATTATCCGTTCCAGTGATGCTTGCTGCAATATTATCTCATACAAAAAAAACTTATAACCCAATAAATACAACAGATTTTTATAATATGATATTGCTATTATTTGGAACTGTTCTTATATTAAAAAATATATTGTCTAATGAAATTTTTGTTGATAATATTGAATCTTTTTTTATTTATACCGGATTTGCTTTATACTTCGGATTACATATTCTAGCGAGTAACACTGTCTCATTAAATTTCCGTTACTATTGGTTCTTCGCACAATATGCAACATTGATCAGTTTAATTTATTGGATAGGGAGCGTATTTTTTATATGGAAAATCAAATCCAAGCATTTGTTTTAATCTCTTCTATTGCTTTAGCTCTTTTTGTTTTGATCGGAGTTTATCTGATTATTCGGTTAAAGCTGAATGATATTCTCTTAAAAAGATCAGAGGAGAAACTCAAGAACTTTAATGAAACACTTCAATATATGGTTGCGGAAAAAACCGAAAAATTACAATTATCAGAAAAAAAATTCCGTAATCTATACGAGCTGAATAAAGAAGTTCTTGAAAACTCACCTGCCGGTATTATTAAATTGAACAGGAAACATGAAATTGACTACATGAATCAGGAAAGTATCTTGCTGCTGTCACCTGATAATAATAGCATAACCGATTTACTTAGTCAATTGATATCAAGAATACCGCAATTTAATAGAGCTGGTTGGGCTAGTCTTTTCAACCAATTAAAGAAAGGAAATGAAATTGAGGGTGAAGAGACATTTTCCCAAAATACTGAAAAAAGTATCGTAAAAATCAAAGGAGTACCTATTTTTGAAGAAGGAATATACTCAGGCGCAGTGCTTCTTCTAAATGACAACACAGAAAGTATTTTGGCAGAAGAAAAACTAAGACGTAGCTTAACAATGCTACAAAAAGCAACAGAGGATATTATCCAGGCAATGTCTTATACATCTGAGATCAGAGACCCTTACACTGCTGGACATCAGAAAAAGGTATGTGAATTAGCATTAGAAATCGGAAAAGAATTAAATATCACGGAAGAACAATTACAAGGAGTAAAATTCGCTGCAATGATACACGATATTGGAAAGATATCTGTTCCATCTGATATATTATCTAAGCCAGGAAAGATCGGAATTACTGAATTTGAAGTTGTTAAGGGACATAGCCAAACAGGATACGAACTTCTTGATAAAATCAACTTCCCTTGGCCAATATCAGATATTGTACACCAACATCATGAAAGAATAGATGGGAGTGGATATCCGAACGGACTCAAAGACAAGGATATCCTTCTTGAAGCAAAAATAATTTCAGTTGCCGATACTGTGGAAGCGATGACATCACATAGACCTTACCGACCTGCTTTAGGAATAGAAAAAGCTCTAGAAGACATTACTATAAACAGAGGTACATATTTCGATCCCAATGTTGTTGATGCATGTATTAAGATATTTAATAATGGCTTCCAATTTTCTGATTAAATAAGGATATTTTTTGATAAACAAAACAATTATTTTTCCATTTCTAATTATCTTAATAAGTTCATTTTGCTATGGTCTGAATGTTCCATACTCTGAAAAACCATTTTATTCAGTTCAAAATCAAATTAGTAATTTCCTATGCAGTATTCCACCTGATTCATCCAACATTCCACTTGAAACAAACTGTTGGATCTGGCATGATAACGATAACTTATATTTTTCATGGGAAGCAGAAACAGATGAGAATTTCATGGTTGGAAAGTATTCTCCTAACGATGTTTCTGCCCAAGCAGATCAACTTTGTGTGCAAATAATCACTGATCACATAAATTATTATGCTTATGGATTTATTGCTTATCCTTTAGAAAGTAGATCTGATTTTGTACGTTCTACTTCACACTCACTAGATTACGACTGGAACAGCACCTACGAATATTCATCAACAAACCTGAATTCAAAATGGATAGTCGTAATGAAAATCCCTCTTAAAGATCTGCGATTCAATGGAAAACCACCTTACAATTGGAAGATCATTCTTTCTCGTTATATGAAGAAAGATGATAAGCACTACATATCACCATTACTGACGACACAAATGGGAAAAGATTATTTTAAAATGGCAATTGATATTACGATAAATAAAGAAATTCGTAGAGATAGAAATTTCTATTTCCGACCATTTTCAATTGTGGAATCAGATCTGATCGAGAACGATACAAAATTTAATTATGAAAGTTTTGGTCTCGATCTCTCCGTTAAACCTACCTCTTCTTCAAAACTAAAGTTCACCTATAATCCTGATTTCTCAGATGTACCAATTGATGATGAAACAAACGATTTTAATTCTAAATATGCCTCATTTTATACAGAAAATAGATATTTCTTCATTAGGGATCTTAATGCTCTGGGTGTGAGTTCAACATCATTCTATTCACGGCAGATCGTGCAACTTGATTATGCTGTAAAATTCACTGGACGAACAGATAACCTGACATATGGTGTGCTTTCTTCCAAAGTAAAACAAGTTGCTTTAGATAACTATATTGTCGATTCAAACGATATTTATAATATTATAGCAATTAAACCTTCATCAGAAGGCTTCAATATCCAATTTACGCTTCTTAATAGAATGAATAAAGATTATCATAATGAAGTGCTGCATCTAAAACCAAATTGGGAATTTAAAAAAGATCAATATCTCTGGTTTGACATGAACATTTCTACCAAGAATACACCTGAAAATGGTACAAGTAATGGATATTTTGGAATTGTAGGATATGATTACAAAAATGATGATTTCAATTTCACTCTAAGCGCAATACAGATGAGCAAAGATTATGCAGTTGATATGGGAAAAATCTATGAGGATGATTATTACGGTTGGAACCTTAACTCTTCTTTAATAAGGGAATTTAAAAATGATCATTTGCGGTCGATCACATCAAATATTAATGTAAGTGAAGAAATTGATAATCATACAAGTGACTTACTAGAACGCTACGCACACTTCGACCTGAACTTGAATTCCAATTATCATTTAAATTTTGAACTTGATTGTGTTTCAGTAAAAGAATTATGGTCTAAGAAATATTTTAATAAATATCAAGTAAGCTTACAGACAACCTGGACTAAACCAAAATTATTTAGTGCCTTTATTGGAGTCAATTATGTGAATTATATAATTTATAGACTTCATGATGATTATCAGGGTCGCTATCTCCAATTGGGATTAAGGGGCATTATTTATAAATACATTTCTTACATAATAACTGCTGATAACATGGTATATTTCAATGTTCCCGATGTTGATATTATTGATGATAATTACTGGCTTGCAAATATGGATATTTCTCTAAGTTTATCTAATAATCTTGATCTTACAAGTGGTATTCGTTTCAATAATTATGAATATGCTTATACTGACTCAGATTATGAATATCGTGATTACTCACAACATGTAGGGCTATTTTCCAATCTTCGTTGGCAATTCAAGAAACGTAGTTATATTTATTTGGGTTATAATTCTGCAAATGATGAAATAAATGAGATCAGTGAATATAGCCATCAGCAGGCTTATTTAAAAATTTCATATTCGTTCTAAAGAATATATTTTTAATGTAGAATCCATACTATTTTTCTAATTTGAATTTATATTATCTTAAGTTATTAGAACGCTTTATATTAGATAAAGCTATATTCTTTTATTTAAGAACATACAAATTCAAAAAACATTTGACATACAATTCCAGTTTTTAAAAACCTACCTTCAAATAAGATCTTTGGGGGAGCATAAATAATTATGAAATTTAAAACCGAGATTGATATTGCAATTAATAAATTTATTGGAAAAAAAGGTGTTCTAATCCCACTTCTGCAAAATGTTCAGGATTTAGAAGGTTTTTTATCTAAAGAAGTGATGAGCTACGTTTCAGAGAAAACAGGAATCAAACTTGCACAAATTTATGGTGTTGCAACTTTCTATACAATGTTCAGATTAAAACCACAGGGTAGACATATTATTAGAGTTTGCAAAGGAACTGCTTGTCACGTCTCTGATGCTAATTCCATTATGAAAGAAGTCAATAAACAATTAGACTTAACTAATGAAGAAGATACCACCAAAGATGGAAAATTCACTGTAATGCCGGTTGCATGTCTTGGTTGTTGCAGTCTTGCTCCTGTTATTATGATCGATGATAGTACATATGGCAAATTAACTCCCGATTCCATTGGGAAGATATTAAAGAGATACGAATAGGGGGATGATTTGAGTTTAGTAATAAAAGTCGGTTTAGCAAGCTGCGGATTAGCAGCTGGTGCTGGTGAAGTTTATGATGCTATACTAAAACATATTAAGAAAAATAAAATTGATGCCGAAGTAAAAAAAACTGCATGCATTGGAATGTGTTTCGTTGAACCTCTTGTAGAAATGTACTCAGATGAGAAAAAATCCATAACATATGGAGATGTTACTTCAGAAAATGTTGGAAATATAATAGATGCTTTTTATAAGGGCAAACCGATTGAAGAAAATGTGATAATTTCAAATGTTATTAAAGGTAGTGAAAATAAAACTTATAAGAAACAAAAAAGAATAGTTCTACGTAATTGTGGGATTATTGATCCTGTTTCAATTAATGACTATCTTGGAAAAAATGGCTACAAAGCTCTCGAGAAATCTGTGAAGGAAATGAACCGTGAAGATATCATTGACGAAATAAAAAATTCGGGTCTTCGCGGACGTGGTGGAGCTGGTTTTCCAACAGGACTGAAATGGCAATTTGCCTTTAATGCACAGAGTGAAAAGAAATATATTGTTTGTAATGCTGATGAAGGAGACCCTGGGGCTTTCATGGATAGAAGTGTTCTGGAAGGTGATCCTCACAGTGTTCTCGAAGGAATGATCATTGGAGCTTATGCAATCGGTGCTGATGAAGGTTACATTTATTGTCGGGCAGAATATCCACTTGCTATCAAACATCTTAATATAGCTATTGAACAGGCAAATGAAAAAGGATTTTTGGGAAATAATATTTTCGGGTCTGACTTCAATTTTGAACTTCATATCAAGGAAGGAGCTGGAGCTTTTGTATGCGGTGAAGAAACTGCTTTGATGGCATCAATAGAAGGTAAACGTGGTATGCCAAGTATCAGACCACCCTTTCCTGCACAATCAGGTCTTTGGGGAAAACCTACAAATATTAATAATGTTGAAACTTTTGCAAACATAGCCTGGATAATATTAAATGGTGCAAAAGAATATGCTAAATATGGAACGGAAAAAAGCAAAGGAACCAAAGTATTTGCACTAGCTGGAAAGATAAGAAACAGTGGACTTATTGAAGTACCAATGGGAATGTCATTGAAAGAAGTAATTTATGGTGTTGGTGGTGGAATGAAAACCGAAAGACCATTTAAGGGAGTTCAATTGGGTGGTCCTTCCGGTGGTTGTCTTCCTGCTGAGCTTTTAGACACAATTGTAGATTACGATTCGATAAATAAAACTGGGGCGATCATGGGTTCCGGTGGTATGGTTGTGATGGATACATCTACCTGTATGGTTGACATAGCTAAATTCTTCCTTAATTTTACCCAGAATGAATCGTGTGGTAAGTGCACTTTTTGCAGGATTGGCACAAAACGCATGCTTGAAATTCTTACAAGAATATCAGACGGCAATGGAAAAATGGAAGACCTTGATACACTTGAAGAACTTTCAAATAATATAATTAAAGGTTCTCTATGTGGTCTGGGGCAAACTGCTCCAAATCCGGTTTTAACAACCTTGAAATACTTCAGAGATGAATATATAGCACACATCAAAGATAAAAAATGCCCGGCTGGAGTCTGCACATCTCTGCTAAAATACGAAGTAATTGAAGATAAATGTATTGGATGCACTGTGTGTGCTATGAAATGCCCGGTAAATTGTATTTCCGGAGAGCGGAAGCAAGTTCACAAGATAGATCAGGATGCATGTATTAAATGTGGAGCTTGTTATGATGCATGTAAATTCGATGCTATCAAGAAAGGATAATTGAAATGATTACTATAAAAATAAATGGAAAAAAAGTAAAAACCGAAAAAGGCAACAATATCCTGGATGTTGCAAAAGAAAATGGAATTGAAATCCCTACGCTCTGTCATGATAAAGAATTATCACCATATGGTTCATGTTGGGTCTGTGCAGTTAAAGTAAAAGACAGAAAGGGTTTCGTAACCGCTTGTGGAACCGAAGCATTAGATGGAATGGAGATTGAAACTGATTCTCAGGGAGTGCATAAAGCTCGTAAAATGGCTTTGGAACTTTTACTTTCAGATCATTACGCAGATTGTGAAGCACCGTGTAAAACAGCCTGCCCAAATCAAGTCGATATCCAAAGTTATGTTTCATTAATAGCGAATGGGCAGCATCAGGAAGCCGTAAAAGTGATTAAAGAGACATTACCGATGCCTCTTTCTATTGGAAGAGTATGTCCTGCCTTTTGTGAAGAAGAATGTCGTAGATCTATCGTCGAAGAATCAGTTGCCATCCGTCAGCTAAAAAGGCATGCAGCTGATTTTGATATATTCAATAAAACACCTTACATTCCAAAAAAAGATGCAGACAATGGGAAAAAAGTGATTATAGTTGGTGCTGGTCCTTCCGGGCTTACCTGTGGATATTATCTTTCCAATAAAGGCTATGATGTAACTGTATTGGAATCTGCTCCAAAGGCAGGTGGCTGGTTAAGATACGGCATCCCTGAATACAGGCTTCCAAAGAGAATTCTGGATAAAGAGATCAAACTCATGTGCAAAAACGGCATGAAGATCAAATATAAAACTGAATTGGGAAAAGATATAACTCTTTCTGAATTAAATGAACAATATGACGCAGTCTTCCTTGCGATTGGCGCACAAAATGCAGTTCCAATGAGAGTTAAGGGAAGCAATATAGATGGATGTTTTCTTGGAGTTGATTTCTTAAGAGATCTAACATTGGGAAAGAAGATCAAGCTTGAAAAGAAAGTAGCCGTTATCGGAGGTGGTAATACAGCCATCGATTGCGCTCGAACTGCAGCAAGAATGGGTGCAAATGTCACTCTTGTCTATCGTCGAACAAGACAGGAAATGCCTGCTGAAGCTTATGAAGTAGATGCTGCGGAAGAAGAAGGAATCAAATTCCATTTCCTTACCAACCCGGTAGAAAATATTGGGAAGAAGGGTAAGCTGAAGTCAATTAAAATGGAGAAAATGAAACTCGGGGAGCCAGATGATAGCGGCAGAAGAAGACCTGAACCTACAGGTGAATTTTTCAAAGAAGAATATGGCGCGGTAATCGCAGCAATTTCACAAAAACCAGAAATCGACTTTGTTGCTAAAAAAGAAAATCAGATAAAAGGTAAGGAACTATCATTAACAAGATGGGATACAGTTATTGCTGATGAAGAAACACAATTTACAGGACTTGGAAACATCTTTGCTGGTGGCGATTTCCGCAGAGGTCCCGCCACTGCAATTGAAGCAATCGCGGATGGTAGAAAAGCTGCTGAAGCAATCGATAGACTTCTGAACAACAAACCTCTGATAGGCTCGATAAAACTTTTCGATTCCAAAAAAGAAAAGAAGCTGAAAGATGTTGACCCAAAAGAATTTGAACAATATGAAGAAATTCCACGTTTTAAAATGCCGGAATTAGAACCCAGGTTGAGAGCTTCCAACTTTAAGGAAATAGAACTTGGATTTGAAGAAGACGAAGAAGCACGTGCTGAAGCTGATCGCTGTCTGGAATGCGGCTGTCAGGTTAATGAAACATGTGATCTCCGCAGGTTTGCAACTGATTATAATATTGAAGTTGATCTCTTTATGGGTGATAAAAACAAGCATCCTATTGATGACAGTCATCCGTTTATTCGTCGTGATGCGAATAAGTGTATCAATTGCGGTCGCTGTGTTAGAATTTGTGCTGATGTTCAGGGACCTGGTGTATTGGGTTACATCTATAGAGGGTTCACAACTTATGTAGCGCCTGAATTTGGAGAAAGTCTTTCCAAAACAAACTGCGAGATCTGTGGTAAGTGTATTGAAGTATGCCCAGTTGGAGCCTTACTCCCTAAGAATTCGAATATCAAACTTAATCCTCATCTAAGTGAGAAAACAATTCAAAACTGTGGTCTTTGCGGAACAGGCTGCAATATTGAAGTAAGTGTTCAAGATAACAGAGTTACAATCGTTGAACCTGCAGATGGAGAAACTTTCAACCAGAGAGATCTTTGCTTTGACGGTAAATTCGGCTGGCAAATATTTGAAGATGAAGAGAGGATCACACATCCTTACCAAAGAAAAAATGATCAGTGGATTCCAATAAAAAACATAGATAAAGCTGCAAAAATTATTGAAGAAAAATTACAAACTGCTGAATCCAAAATGATATATATTTCTCCAACTTCATCAATTGAAGAGACACTATTAATACAGCATATAGCAAAAAAGATTGGCTCAGAAATATCTTCTCTATCCATCTATGATAGCTTTGTTGATAACCTGTTTGATACCAATCTTTATACTAAAACTTATGATGATCTTGAACAAGCTGAATATATCGTTTTAGTAGGAAAAATAAGTAAGGTTTATAAAACAATTGCTCGTAGATTACAGAGGAAAGGTGCAAAATTAATATTGATCACAAACGAGACTGGGGACTTCAATGATTTCGCTGATGAATTACATAATGATGAACCTATTGTAAAGATACTGGAAAAAATCCTGCAATATAATATTGATCAGGTTAAAGATGAGATGGATGATTTTGATGATGAGGAACAACATGTTGAACCGTTGAAGCTTGACCTTCCAGAAAAAACGGTATTCATGTATAATCGTGACCTTATTTCGGAAGAATCAATTTGGAATATCTGGGCGATATCATCACTGGTTTGTAATTTTGAAAAGGGATCTGGCATATTTCCAACTTCTAAATTCAATAATTTACGTGGATTCCAGAAACTGGGGATCAATGCAGGTGAACCGAGTAATCATAATTTCGTTCTTTTCTATGGTGAATTACCATGTGAAGAGCAGAAGAAACGCATAAAAAACAGTAATTTTATTGTATCGGTCAATACTCATATCGATGATGCAGACTCTTCACATTTGCTCTTACCTAAAGCATCATATCTTGAAATGGAATCAACTTCAATTGCAGATGATGGTAGAATTTCGAGCTTTAATAACCCAAAAAATTCAACTATCCATAATGAACTTCTTCGTATCTTCAAGAAAGCCGGATTACTTACTGCACAAGAAGCTAAAATTTCGTTCTGGAATAAAAAAGCCAAATCATTCTTAGAAGAAAAAGTGAAAGCAAGAACTCTATCTAACCAGGAACTTATTGATTACTTATATACAATTGAGAATATGAACTTTGATGCACCTAAACAAGCTAGTGTTCAGAAGAAACGAATAACAAAACTTAAGAAAATGGCTAAGTAGTGAAAGCAAAAAAATCAGGGGTGGATAACCACCCCTATTTTTAGCAATCATACACATTAATAAATTACTTGCGTTAATTCATTATTCTTTTTTATTTAGTTACATCTTAATTTTTAAGGGATATTATGCGGAATTTTGTTATATTTATTATAATTATCTGCTCTGTTAGTTTTTTGATAGCAGGTACTAGAATTGATAGTTTGGAAGTATATTTGAAGACAGCCGATCAAGATGAAAAGGTTGTTATTCTAAATAAACTTTCACAAGCATATCAGGAAATATCAGCTCGTAAAAGTATAACATATGCCCAATCGGCTCTTCAAATTTCTCAAGAATCTGGTATTAGGATAGATATTGCTACATCGCTTACAAATCTAGGTTCAGCTTATTATCATCTCGGCAATTATAATAAAGCTCTGGAGTTTCATTCTAAATCCCTTGAAATATATCAACAACTTGCAGATAAACCAGGAATGCTGATCGTTAATAATTGTATTGGTCGTGATAATGAAAAACTTGGTAATTATGATCAATCCTTAAATTTCTTTCTTATCTCTTTAAAACTAAGTAATGAAATTAATGACCAAAATGGTATTTCGATGGGACTCAACAATTTAGGAAATCTTTATCACTCATTGAATAACTACGATAAAGCTCTTGAATATTACCAGCAAGCACTTGATCTAGAAAAGGATAGTGGAAATAAAAAAGAAATCTCTTTAGCGCTAAATAATATTGGGATCATGTATACGAATCGTGGAGATTATTCAAAATCTCTAGAATACTATAATCAATCTTTACAAATCGAACAAGAACTTGGTAATATAAAAGGTATTTCATCGGTACTGAATAATTTGGGTATTGTTCATCAAAAATTAAATGAATATGATAAAGCACTGACCTACTTCCAAAGATCACTGGATCTGATCCTGGAAACAGGCAATCAATATGGAATTGCTGAAACATTTATCAATATTGGTCAATTGCAAATATTGATGAACAATATGGCTGACGCATACGCAAATATTAGCCAAGGTCTTAAATTTGCTACTGATATTGGAGCACAACAGCTAATAATGAATGGCTATCTAGCGCTATCAGATTTCTATAAAGTAAATAAAAATAGTGATGAATCACTTCGATATTTTAGACTTCACACAAAAATTAAAGATGAAATTTTCAGTGAAGAAATGACTCAAAAAATAACAAACATGCAGTCACAGTTTGAAATGGGTGAAAGAGAGCATGACTTTGTTCAATTAGAAAAAAACAATCAAATAATGGAGTTACAGACCGAAAAAAAGAATCTGTATTTATTATTACTTCTTGCCAGTCTATTCATGGTCACTGGTTTTTCAGTAGTTCAATATAATCGAAACAAAAACAAAAAAAACAACAATTTAATATTGCAAAATGAAATTCTTGATAGAATGTAAGCAGAAAAAAGATTAATAAAAAGATTGAGAATTGAGAAGATCATCACAAAGATATCTTCTAGATTTATTAATGTATCGGATTTTGATACAGCTGTTGATGAAACATTAAAAGAAATTGGTAGGATGTGTGAAGCAAGTCGCTCCTACCTTTTTTTACTGGATAATGATAAAGACACATTAGATAACACTCATGAATGGTGCAAAGATGGTGTACAACCTCAAGTAAGTAATCTTCAGGATATTCCTACCGATTCATTACCCTGGTGGATGAATAAATTAGAGAATGATGAGGTAATCCATATTGCAGATGTTTCTAAAATGCCAACTGAAGCTCATCAAGAAAAAAAAATACTGCAAGATCAGAATATCAAGTCCTTATTAGTTCTACCGTTGAGATCTGCAAACAATCTGATCGGTTTCATGGGATTTGATAATGTAACTAAAGCAGAAGAATGGAAGGAAGAAGAGCTTTCACTCTTAAAAATTTCTACTGAAATTTTAGGAGTCTATTTTGAAAAAAGAGAGATAGACAATAAATTAGAACAAGCTTATTTTGGATTAGAAAAACGAATTCATGATAGAACTAGAGAGTTGGCTGAAACAAATCACGAACTACAAGTTGAAGTTACTGAAAGGAAGAGAATTGAGATCCAACTTAATGATAGTTTCCTCAGGTTAAAAAAAGCTATTGAAGAGACCATAAATGCCTTTATCTCTGCAGTTGAAATTCGTGATCCATATACTGCTGGACATCAGCTTAGAGTCGCAAAATTAAGCTATGAAATTGCAAGTGAAATGAAATTGAATAAAATGCAACTTGATGCAATACGAATCGCTGCGATTCTTCATGATATAGGAAAAATTTATATCCCGAATGAAATTCTCTCTAAACCATCTGCACTTACAGAAACAGAATTCAGCGTGATCAAGAATCATCCTCTTGCTGGTTATGATATATTAAAAACAATAGATTTTCAAATGCCAATCGCTAAAATTGTATATCAACATCATGAGAAAATTAATGGTTCAGGTTATCCACAAGGTCTTATTGGAAATGAAATTATGTTGGAAGCAAGGATCGTTAATGTTGCTGATGTTGTTGATGCAATGATCTCCCAACGTCCTTATCGCTCTTCACATGGTATTGAGCATGCACTCGAAGAGATCACGATCAATGCTGGTATCTTGTATGATCCGGAAGTAGTGGAAATTTGTTTAGATTTATTCAATGAAAAAGGATTCCAATTCGAAGAGATTAAAATAAGAACTGCTCCGAGATAATTTTTTTCGTTGGCTCAGCTAAATAATATTATGTTAGGTACATATATAATCAAACCAAATGGAGTATTATGGAAAAGATCGTAAATGCTCTTTTAGCTGCAATTGAAATTTGTGATCCATATACTGCCGGACATCAAAAAAGGGTTGCAACTTTAACTTTGGCAATCGCAAGAGAAATGGGTTTTAATCAGAAACAGTTAGATGTAATTAGAATTGCAGCGATTCTACATGATATTGGCAAGATCAATCTTCCAACCGAGATATTATGCAAGCCCGGTAAATTGGTTCCATGTGAATATAATCTTATTAAAATTCATTCAGAAGCGGGATATCAAATATTAAAGA
>DAOUVH010000255.1 GCA_030667725.1 Candidatus Cloacimonadota bacterium
ATCAGCTTTCTTTAGCTTCTCAATATCACGTTCAAGGATTTCCAGTTCTTTTGTGTTTCTCTCAATAACTGTGCGGATCACGTAGCGAATAAGTTCTTCTTGAATATCCATATTTTCATCGTGCTCCACAAAAGCAGCTTCAGCATCCATCATCCAGAATTCAGTAAGATGTTTACGGGTTTTTGATTTCTCGGCCCTAAATACAGGTCCAAAATCGTAAACTTTTCCTAGACTCATGATTCCAGCTTCCAGATAAAGCTGTCCAGATTGGGAAAGAAAAGCAGAGCCCAGATCAAAATATGGAACTTCAAAAAGTGTAGTTGTTCCTTCACTGGCGTTTGGTGTTAGGATCGGTGAATCGAACCTGTAAAAATCGTTCTTGTTCAAATATTCACAAATCGCATAATAAACAGTATGACGGATCTTAAGAGCGGCATTCTGCTTATTAGATCTAAGCCATAAATGTCTGTGAGAAAGTAAGAAATCTGCGCCGTGTTCCTTCTTCCCAATCGGGTAATCTTCAGATTTACCAATGATATTAAAATCCTTAAGTTGGAATTCAAAAACTCCTTCACGTTTTGGGTGCTCTTGAGGAATCCCAACCATCTCAACAGATGATTCCACAGTGACCCGTTTTACTTTTTCAAAGTTCTCTTCACCCATTTCCGGTTTAAATGCTACAGCTTGAATATCTGAGTAAGCATCACGAAAAATTACAAAGCGCAATTTACTGCTGCTTTTACGGTAATTTCTTACCCAGCCACGTAATGTTACTTCCTGTCCAATATGGTCTTTTATCTCTTTTAGTGTTATTAATTTCATCTATTTCTCCCAACGATTAATTCTTATTAATTTTATTCACAATCTCTAATGCAACTTCTAACGCCCGGGTTCCGGCTCTTCCATCAACCACAGGATTTATATCTGCTTCAACCGCATGAATGAAAGACTCAAGTTCAATTGTTAGAGCATCTTTCTTGCGATTGGAAGCATTCACCTCCACTATGTCCACGACATCTTTTGTATCAATATTTTCATAATTACCCATCATAATCTTAGGTAATACTTTATATAAGTTCTTTGACTTTTTAACTTGCTTTACGCTTTTATCTTGAAAGTCAATTGAGAAATAAGCATCTTTTTGGAATATCCTTAACTGTCGGGAGCGTTTTAGCGAAATCCGGCTGGCAGTAATGTTGGCAACTGCTCCATCTTCAAATTCTATTCTTGCATTTGCAATATCTATGCTTTTGGTCATCACACCTGCTCCACTGGCGCTAATATGTTTTACTTTACTATCCATAAAAGAAAGGATCAAATCAATATCGTGGATCATGAGCTCTAATACAACTGGAATATCAGTACCCCGGGGTGTGAATGGAGCAATACGATGGCATTCCATAAAAATCGGATTCTTAACTTTATCTTCGATCTCCATGATAATCGGATTGAATCTTTCAATGTGACCGACTTGAATTTTCAATTTTTTTTCATCAGCCAATTCGATAAGATCTTCTGCTTGCTGTAGAGTTTCGGTTATTGGTTTCTCTATGAAAACATGAATCCCTCTCTTGAGAGCTCTTTCTGCCAGATCAAAGTGTGATATGGTGGTAACAACATTAAATAGAACATCAATTTCATCAAGAAGCGAATCAAAATCTTTAAACGAATTTGTAGCCAGTCTGGTAGAGATTTCCTCAGCCCGTTTTTTATCTATATCATAGAGTCCTACAAAATTACATTTTGTGCTCTCATTTAAAATCCTGGCATGATTCTGTCCAAATTGACCTACACCGACAATTCCTACTTTTAACATCTAAGCTCCTTAGAGATAATGAATAAGGCTAAGTTCAAATTTTTTAGTAATTACCTTGTGTCAAGCAAAGAAATATAAGTAATAAAAGTATATGAGATCAATTTGTTTTTGCAGAATGAAGTGTATATTCGTTATTTTCTTCCTGCAACAACTCTTTCTTGACACTGCATTCTATACCGAAATGATTGTTTATGAATATAATTAGGTTCGGAGATAAAATGAATAAAGTGCTTTTATTAATACTTGATGGATACGGCATCAATGAACAGGAATACGGTAATGCAATTGCTGCTGCAGATACACCAAATCTGGATAAATTCCGCTCACAAAATCCGGAAGGAAGACTTACGGCGAGCGGACTAGATGTAGGATTGCTAGATGGTGACATGGGCAATTCGGAAGTTGGTCATCTAAATATTGGAGCCGGTCGGATCGTTTATCAGATGAATTCTCTCATCATGAAAATGATCGAGGATAAGTCCTTTTTCAGCAATAAAGAACTCATTGATGCGATAGCACATGCAAAAGCCAACAATGGCAAACTTCATCTTCTTGGTCTTCTCTCGAATGGCAATGTTCACAGCAATATAAATCACATTTGGGCATTATTAAAGCTTTGCAAAAGGAAAGGAATCAAACAAGTATATTTTCATGCATTTATGGATGGACGGGATACTTTGCCAAATTCAGGAATTGGTTTTATCAAAGAGTTCCAGCTAAAGGTAAAAGAGTTAGGGATTGGAAAAATTGCAACAATCTCCGGAAGATATTATGCCATGGATCGTGACAACCGTTGGGATAGAATTGAAAAAGCATATAAAGCAATTGTTCATGGAGAAGGTGAATTATTCTCAGACCCGACCGAGGCTGTGCAAAAAAGTTATGAGAACGATATTACTGATGAATTCATTATTCCTAAAATCATAACTGAAAATGGAGCACCTATTGCAAAGATAGTAGAAAAAGATGCGGTTATCGCTTTTAATTTCCGTGCTGACCGTATGAGACAACTCACACGTGCGTTTAAAATTCCCGGATTCAAAGAATTCAAAATAAGAAATTTTAATAAACTTAAATTTGTGAGTTTCAATGAATATGATATTAAATTCAATGAG
>DAOUVH010000185.1 GCA_030667725.1 Candidatus Cloacimonadota bacterium
CATGCAAAATGATTCTATTTCCGCTTTGGATTATTTCGAGAAAGTAACTTCCTATTTAAAAAATTCTGAACATATTCCTGAGATACTTTTCAACAGAATTAAAATCTATATTGAAATGAATAATAAATTATCTGCTTTTAATGATTATCATTTCCTTTGGGAGAATCATCCTGATAATTCTTTCACAAAACAAATACAACCATTTATTGATGATCTGATACCTTAATTTATAAATGAAGCACTTGTTTTCAGGGATTCTTCTGAGTATGATATCTCAATTGATATGCTTTCTAAATTAAGCCAGTATCCTTCAAAATTCCAAGATGATATCTTTGTTCACATTAGCGATGTATATCTGCTTAAAGCTGACGAAGCTTTAACAAAAAAAGATTACGAACTTGTAAGAGCATATCTCGATCTTGCCATAGATAACGATGAAACAAAAAAGAAAAGTGTTAATAAAAGAGCTTTGGATATTTGCTCACAGATAGTTAAAGAAGGAGATGAGCTTGTTGCTTCTTTCCAATTTGATAAAGCTGTTGAAAAATATAATAAATGTTTTATTCTGATCCCTGAATATACAGATTGTATTAATCTTATTAACGATACAAATGATAAAAAACAGAGATATCAATCTGCTCTGGAGCATGAAAACCAAGCTCTCCAATATGAATCTGATAAAGAGTATGCCTCCGCGTATACACAATATAATAAATCCTATAAGTTGTTCCAAACTAAAAGAGTGAAAGAGAAAATGTATATCATGGGTAATTTACTTCAGGCAGAAAAAGACCCGAAAGCATTTGCAGAAAAGATCATAAAAGAATACAAGAACGGAATTATCCCGGAAGGCGTAAGCGCAATTGAATCATCATTAATTGCTCAATATGATGACCAAGTTGATGCTTCAGGTTGGAAAGTGTATTATGCATTAGGTGAATACAAATATGAAGTACGGTTTGATCTGCTTTCACCGGAGGAAAACTATTATTATGCCTGGCGTGTGAACCTTAAAACACGTGAGATAACTTCACTTAATAAGATCTCTGAAGATGTGATGAAAAGGTAATTATAATGAATAAATATTTTATTGTTATTATCCTCTTTTTATCGACCTTATTATTAGCAGAAGAGTTTGATATTGAAGAATTTTCTAATCCTTCAAAATATAATTGGGAAAACATGAAAGATAGATATGAAGCAAGAGAAGATATTGTAAGCAGGCAAAAGTTACTTCAGATATATGAACTGAATAAACAACCAATTGTAAATAATATGATAAAATCAGCTTTTGCTCCCGGCTGGGGTCATTATTCATCTAACGACTATACAAAAGGACATTTTTTCATAACTTCGGAAATTGTACTATTTGGCACCAGCTACTATTTTTATAACCGAGCAATGGATGATTATCATAATTATGAAGATTCGCATTATATCGGTGATATCAAACAATTTTACCTTGATGCAAACAGCAATTATAAATATTCACAACTTTTTTTCAGTTTAGGAGCTATTGTTTGGATATATACGATCTATGATTCCATCAATGCAACTCAAGAATATAATCAAAATCTGTGGAACGAACTTTCTAAGAAGCATCATTCACAAAAGTTAATTATTACGCCTACAGGCATAACATTGAGGTTCTAATGAAATATATTATATTAATTAGTTTGATCCTGTTTACTCTATCCTGCTCTCTTGATCGCACAAACCCGCTTGATCCAATGGTTAGTAGTATTAACGCTCCTAATAAAGTAACATCTATTTATGTTGCTACTACTGCGGACAACACTATCATGATAACCTGGGATCCAGTGCCAACTGTAAGTGGTTATTATATTTACCGCTCTCAAAGCTACGATGGGTTATATAAACTTATTAAAGATGAGGGAAACATCTCATCCAATAATTATGAAGATCAGGATGTAGATATCCCCGGTAATTTCTACTGGTACAAAATGTCTGCTTATATCCTGGTAGACGAAGAAAAACTGGAAGGATATAGATCAGAACCAAAAACCTGGAATTAATATGAATTTCCTGGATGATCTGAATCCACCGCAACGAAAGGTAGCTACCACAACCGAAGGACCCATATTAGTTCTGGCAGGAGCTGGAAGCGGGAAGACCCGTTCAATTATCTACCGTACAGCTTATCTAATAAACGTAAAACATGTTAACTCATACAATATTCTAGCTGTAACATTTACCAATAAAGCAGCTCGTGAGCTTAAAAACAGATTAGAAAGATCCTTCAATATTTCTGCTTACTCTTTATGGATCGGGACATTTCATTCTGTTTGCACACGTATCTTAAGAGAAGAGCAAGAATTCTTACCATTCACTTCAGATTTTTCCATCTTCGATGATGTTGATCAGAAATCAATTTTTAAAAAGATCTACAAGAAATTAGATATAGATACCAAAGATTTCCCACTGATAAGAGTTGCTTCATTAATTAGTAATCAGAAAAACTCACTTATCCTTCCGAAAGATTTCTTTAATTTCAATGAAGAGAATTATTTTACAGAAACTACTTATAAAATATATAAAGAATATCAAAATTTTTTAATTGAAAATAATGCTCTCGATTTTGATGATCTCCTAATGTATACTGCAATTTTGCTTCATGATAATAAAGCAGTAAGAAAGAAGTATGCTGATAAATTTAAATATGTTATGATAGATGAATACCAGGATACAAATTATGCACAGTTCAAAATAATCAATCTCATTGCTAAAGAGCATCAGAATCTTTGCGTTGTAGGTGATGATGACCAGGCTATCTACAGTTGGCGTGGTGCTAATATAAGTAATATTTTGAATTTCGAGAAAGATTATAAAAACGTACTTACAGTAAAACTGGAACAGAATTACCGTTCCCCAAAATCTATTCTCGATGCTGCTAACTGCCTTATAAAGAACAACTCAGAACGGCATCCAAAAGAATTATGGACGGATATCACTTCCAAAGAAAAACCTAAATTATTCAAGCTTGAAAATGAAAATCAGGAAGCTGAATTTGTAGCAGAAATGATCTCTCAATTTTCTTCATCGGGAATTAGTTTAAATGATTGTTTAATTCTCTATAGAACCAATGCTCAATCACGTGTTTTTGAGAATGCATTTTATCAACATAAGTTAAAATATCAAATCGTAGGTGGAGTGAACTTTTATCAACGGAAAGAGATCAAAGATATTGTTGCATACTTAAGAATCCTGGTCAATCCGCAGGATTCAAACAGTTTCCTTAGAATTCTGAATTTCCCGCCTCGAAAAATTGGAAAGGTCTCAACAGAAAGAATTGAAAATTTTGCCGCAGATAATAACATGACTTTATTCGATGCTGTCCAAAATGAGATCTCAGCGCTGAATGGGAAAACTGTTCAAACTGTTATACAATTTGGGAAGCTTTTAAAAAAATGGAAAAAGTTATCTCTTGAAATTTCCATAACACCACTGGTTAAGAAGATAATTGATGAGCTTGAACTTATTGACCTTTATGATAAAAGTGATGATCCAAAAGATATTGCACGTGCGGAAAATCTAAAAGAGTTCGTTACTGCAACTCAGGAATTTTCTGATAATTTTGAATATGATAATGAAAAAGTCCCCATGCTTACTGATTTTTTACAAAGCATTTCATTGCAG
>DAOUVH010000001.1 GCA_030667725.1 Candidatus Cloacimonadota bacterium
CTGGGATATTATTTACCTTAACCTCAATCCCCAAATTACAATCACCATTAGATGATTCACTGAACATTGATAAATTAGCTCATTTCATTGTTTATTTGATATTTGCTTATTTATTCATGAAAATGTTCAATGAAAAACAGTACATTCAAAAGCTAAAACTATTATCCGTCTTAGCCTTTATAATACCCATCTTCGATGAATTACATCAAATACCGATCCCCGGTAGATCCTTTTCCTATTTTGATATTCTTGCTGATTTCCTGGGATTCCTTGCTGTGATCATCTACTTCAAGACAAAGCTAAAATGATCTTTAGAGATTAATCCTTAATCCGTTTAAGTGAGACTACTAATTCATAATGAAATGGTGGTTTTAACCAGATCTGCTTTTTGAGATACTTCTGAGGGTTGTCCATGATCTCTTTTTGAGGCACTTCTTCTACTTGATTTTCCTTTGAAACTACCAAATAGATATTTTCACTTTTTTGGATTGTTTTTCCAGTTGGCATAAGCTCTCCTACTAATTTATATTTTGGATGTTTTTCAATAAAATCTATAAGCATTTCATTTGTTATCTTACTTCTATATTCCTTGCAATACCTTCTGTCCTCACAACTTGCAGCACACACAATAATATCTGTATGCCGTTTGTTTTTAGGACAAACAACAAGGTTTATATCGTCTCGAATATGCTTTCTCAATTTTCTCTACACTAATTTATATTTTTTTAAGACTTTTTCTAACGTTTTTAGATTACCCTCTTCCATAGAACATAGTGGTAAACGTAATTCTCTTTCTATCATCTTCATCAGATGCAATGATTCTTTCACTGGAATTGGATTTGTCTCGATAAACAATGCTTTGTTGATCCCAATAAGCTCTTGATGAATTTTAAGTGCTTCAGTATATTTTCCATTGGAACATAATGCAACCAGATCATGAACTTTGCGTGGTAAAATGTTTGCTGTTACTGAAATCACTCCATCTCCCCCACATGACATTATCGGCAGATTCAAAGCATCTTCACCTGACATCACAGAAAAATCTTTATTTGTATTCTTCACAATGCGTGAAAGTTGATCAAGATCACCACTTGCTTCTTTGATGCCGACTATATTACTAAATTCCTTTGCTAATCTGATAGTCGTATCTGCATTGATATTAACACCTGTTCTTCCCGGGACATTATAGATCACTAAAGGAATTATAGTGCTTTCTGCAACCGCCTTAAAATACTGATATAAACCTTTCTGAGTTGGTTTATTATAATATGGAGTTATTATTAATGCATAATCTACTCCCCACTCCTGAGCTTTGATTGTAGCTGAGATAGTATGCTGTAAATTGTTCGTTCCTGTTCCCATCATAACCGGAATTCGTTTATCTATCTTCTTGATCCCAAAACGAACTAATCTCTCTTTTTCATCACCAGCTAAAGTTGGAGATTCTCCAGTTGTTCCGCAAAATAGCATTCCATTTGTTTTATTTTCAATTTGAAAATCTATAAGCTTTTCAAGAGAATTGTAATCTATCTCATTATTTTTAAATGGAGTAACTAATGCAACGTACGAACCCTTCAACATACAACCTCCTCACAACTATCATATGAACAAATTATTTCCATTGAAATTACCCGTCAATAGACATTTATTAATCTTTACAATTAAAATCCGATCTGCCGCCATGCTTCATAGATAACTATTGCAACACTATTCGATAAGTTTATTGATCGAATTTGTGAACTCATGGGAATTGTGATATTAGACTTCTGATATTTTTCCAAGATATTCTCTGGTATACCTTTCGATTCAGGTCCAAATACGAAAATATCACCCTTTTCATATTCTAATTCGGTAAATTTTCTATCCGTTTTTGTTGTACAGAAATAAATGTTACTATCAGGAAACTCTGACAGGAAATCATCCAGAGAATCATGGATTTTAATAGAGAGATTATCCCAATAATCTAATCCAGCCCGTTTAACTAATTTATCAGTTAAAAGAAATCTCATAGGTTTAATAATATGAAGCATTGAGTTCGTACCGACACAAAGCCGACCTATATTGCCGGTATTAGATGGAATTTCAGGTTGATACAGAACAATGTGGAAATTTATTTGGGAATTGCTCATTTCAACATTATCCGCTTCCATTTCGCTATCCATTCATTATATTGCCATCTAGTTTGCCTAATAGAAAGTTCATTAGTATAATCGTTAGTGATTTGCGGCAGGATCTCATAATCTACAGGAAGTTTGACCTTCTTATTAGCAGGTTTCATCCACATTTCATCTGTTATAATTTCCTGAAATTCTAAAGATAGAAGGAAATCAACAAATTTACCTGCAAGATCTTTCTTTTGTGATGAGTTTAATATTCCTACACCTTGAATGAATTTGAATCCACCTTCTTTTGGAATCGTGGATTTGTATTTATCAGTATTATCATGTTGTAAATGGTATATTGGAGTTGTATCCATTCCGATGATCATAGGTGCTTCACCAGCTAAAAAAGCATTGTATGCGTCATTCTGATTATCAAAAATACTGAAAACATTATCTTTAATACTACGCCAGAAGTGACCATATCCATTTCTACCAAAAGCAGCTACAGACCAGTACAGCATAGCCCTTCCAATACTCGTGGTTCTTGGATCCAGCAATATTATCTGATCTTTGAATTTACCATCCTGCATTTCTCCGAAAGTCGATGGAGGATCAGTAATTATATAGTTATTATAAATAAAAGCGATGTTACTGTAGCAAACCGGATTAACTCGATATTCTTTATCAAAGATGAGATCGTTATTGATGTTATGCAAATTGTTTGATTCGTATGGGAAAAATAAACTATCCTGCAATGCTCTGAACAGTAACGTGTTATCGATACCGAACACCAGATCAATATCTGTGCTGTCTTTTTCTGAAATGGTTTTATCAAGCATGGAAAGTGCATTGGAGAATTTAGTTACTTTTATCTCACACTTAAAAATATTCGTAAAAATCGGAATAATATTCTCATAGAAATCTTCGTTTAGGAAGATATCTACAGCATAAATATTTAATGTTTGAATTTCATCGGAAATTTTATTATTATCCTTTTTACTGCAGGATAAGATCAAAATCATAATAAGAAATAATAATACCTTTTTCATTATATTGATCCAAATAATAATGCAGCTACAATAAAATCCATGACCAGAATTAGAATTGAGGAATAGACAACTGTAATAGTTGTAACTCTTCCTACTCCTTCAGCTCCGCCTTTTGCCTTACTTCCGGCAAAGCAGCCTACTACAGTAATTATTAATCCAAAGAATATTGCTTTTATTAATCCACCAATCAGATCGGAAGGTAGAAAGAAATCACGCATATTTGTGAAAAAGCTAAATGCATTGATATGGTATTTATAGACTGATAAAAGGAAAGCTGAAAAAATCCCAATAAGATTAGCAAAAATCGTTAGAATAGGAAACATAATTATACCGGCAATTATCCGGGGCATATAAACAAGATCAACCGGATCGATAGCCATTGTTTCCAAAGCATCAAGCTGCTCACTTACCTTCATAGTTCCAATTTCAGCAGCAATAGATGCACCAACTTTTCCAGCCAGCACAAGCCCTGTTAATACCGGTGCAAGTTCTATCATTGTAGATTTCCCTATTAAGACACCAATAAGACTTAGTGGAATATATCCGCTGGTTTGATAGGAAGCCTGAACAGAAGTTACAAGACCGGTAAAAGCAGATGTAACTGCAATTAGCAAAAAAGAATCATAACCGATTCTTTTCATCTGCTTCATGATTTCGTTAAAACGTTTTTTTATTTTAGGAATGTGACTCAAAATGGCAGCATTGAATAAAACAAATTCACCAATTAAATTAATGAAAGTGAATCTAAACTTCATATTCATTGAGATCTCTGAAAGCTGTAAATTCCGGTATAAAGCGTAATTTTATCTTCCCAATTGCTCCGTGACGGTTTTTACCAATTATTATCTCAGCGATTCCAGGTTCTTCAGTTTCTTCATTATATACTTCATCACGATATATGAACATTACAATATCGGCATCTTGTTCAATTGCACCAGATTCTCTTAAATCTGAAAGTCTAGGTCTTTTATCATCCCTATTTTCAAGTCCACGGTTCAGTTGTGATAAAGCTATTACCGGTAATCCAAGTTCTTTGGCTAGAATTTTAAGATATCGGGAAATTTCTGATATCTCCTGCTGTCTGTTTTCTCGGTTACGGCTTGCTGACATTAGCTGCATATAGTCGATTATGATTATATCGAGACCCTTAAGCTCAGCCTTTAAACGTCTGGTTTTTGCTCGGATATCCAGAATAGTGTTAGCGCCACTGTCATCTATATAGATCTCTTTTCCAGAAAGAACTTCGGCAGCTCCAGCAATACGGAGCATTTTCTTCTGATTCATTCCAAATCCCTTAAGCATATTATCCATACTAACTTCAGAAGCAGAACTCATCAATCTCATGAGAAGTTCATTACTCTCCATCTCCATCGTGAATATGCCAACTTTCTTATCATATTGTACTGCCGCATTACTGGCAAGATTTAGAGCAAAAGAAGTTTTCCCCATTGCCGGTCTTGCAGCGACAATTATTAGCTGACCGGGGCGTAATCCACCAAGTTTTCTATCCAGATCTATAAAACCGGTCGGTACCCCTAATACACTTTTTTTAGATGCAGCAGTTTCTTCAATATTCTTTACAGTAGTAGATATAATATTGTGGATCCATTCAAATGTTTTCCGGTTTGGACGCTCAGCAATATTAAATATCAACTGCTCCGCTTCATCAACAATATCATCAGCATCTTTATCAGATGCATAACATCCTTCTATTATTTTATTGGATGCTTCAATAAGTTGTCTAACTAAAGCTTTTTTGAGTACGATATCCGCATGGTATTCAATATTTGCACTGCTTAAAACAACATCAGACAATTCATTTATAAAGGCTTCGCCACCAATAGTTTCAAGCTGTTTATTTATCTTTAGTTTATCAATTAATGTGATAATATCAATTTCAATATTATTCTCAAAAAGATCACAAATTGTTTTGAAGATAATTTGGTGTGTTTTACGATAGAAATGTTCTACTTCAAGCAATTCAATTGCTTTTGCAACTGAATATGTATCTATCATCATTGCGGAAAGAACAGCAGCTTCCGCATTTATGTCATTTGGTACTTGTCTTTCAATTCTCTTTGGCATAACTAATCCTATATATTAAATAATTATTAATCAATTTTTATTATAGTAGAAATAGTGCAACATTTTTTTAAAATAATCTTAAAATGAAATAGAAATGAAGTCTATAATTTATTGTCCGAAGTAATCTTTTTGCAGTTTTTGAAGATCAATCCAGGCAAATGTTTTCCAGTTTGGATTTCTCAATAATGCTGAAGGGTGGTATGAGACGAATGTTTTTATTCCATTGAAATTATAAGTTTGCTGTCTGAAAGCTTTTAATGTCTGTTCAATTTCCAAAAGTGTAACCGCTGCCACCTTTCCAAGAATGAGAATAAACTCCGGTTGAATTATGGATATTTGTTCTTCCAGATATGGCAGACACGCACTTTTTTCTTCAGGCAGTGGATTGCGATTATCTGGTGGACGACATTTCACTATATTAGCAATATACACTTCATCACGAGAAAGATTTATCGCACTCAGCATTTTGGTAAGTAGTTGCCCTGATCTACCTACAAAAACCTTCCCCATCCTGTCCTCGTCGGCACCAGGACCTTCTCCAATGATCAAAAGTCTTGCATCAGCATTCCCATTTCCATAAACAAATTTATTACGTCCTGTATGCAAAGTGCATTTTGTGCAAGTATGATATTTTTCTTCGAGTTCTTTAAGCAGTTCTGTTTTATTTATTTGAATTGGGGGTTTAACAAAAATATCTTGAATACCGGATAATTTCAAATATTCAAGATATTGTTTAATAGCTTTGTTATACAAATATATCTCGATAGACTATGTTACTTCTTCTTCGTCATCTTCAACTTCCACAACATAATCTGGAATTACGTTTGAAGCGATGTGGTCCAAAGCTGTTGTAGTTACCTTGCCTTGTAATGTTCTCTTAACAGAAAATGGTAAATTACTAATTCTTTCCGCTTCCAGATTTGCAAGAAGCAAGAAAAGATAAGTCATATTATTGTCTTCTAGAAATTTCTCTACAATGCTTGAATCTGCGTTTTTGTTCATTTATCCTCCGTAATAATCTTCTATATTAATAAATCTTTCAATTTTATTTTCTTCAGCTTTAATTATTGTTTTAATATCATTAACAGCTTTATCAAGATCATCATTTATAATCAGATATTGAAAATCTCTGATCTCTTGAATTTCTTTTTCGGCTGTTTCCAATCTAACCTGGATCACTTCATCTGAATCAGTCCCTCTTCCTTTTAACCGCTGAAGCCACACTTCTCTGGATGGTGGAAGAATGAAAACCGTTATATGATCAACATCTGAGTTCATGATCTGTTTTGCGCCTTGCACATCAATATCCATGATAATATGGTTTTTCTTTAACACACTATTTATATAACTCTTGGAAGTTCCATACCAAAAGCCATGAACTTTTGCTGACTCAAGGAATTCACCCGAATTCCTCATTTCCAAAAATTTCTCTTCTGAAATAAAATTATAATCAGTTCCGTTAATTTCATTGATACGGGCTTTTCTTGTTGTGAAGGAAACAGAATATTTAATCTCACTATCTTCTGCTAATATTTTATTAAAAATAGCAGTTTTTCCGCCACCAGAAGGTGAGATTAGAATGATTAAAAAATTTCTTTTATTTTCGCTACTCAAAATAATGTACTTTAGTCTTCTATAAGCTGCTTATATTGTTCTGCAGTAATGAGATCTTCAAGTTCATTTTTATCACTGAGTTTGACCTTCATGATCCAACCATCACCAAAAGCATCATTATTTATAGTTTCCGGTGTATCTTCAAGATCTTCGTTAATTGCAATAACTTCTCCACTGATTGGAGAGAGAATATCTTCAACAGCTTTTACAGCTTCAATTGAACCAAAACCTTCTCCCCTTTCAACCTCATCTCCAACTTCAGGAAGTTCCACATAAACTATATCACCTAGTTCGTGTTGAGCAAAGTCTGTAATGCCGATCACAGCTTCATCTCCAATGACTTCAACCCATTCATGGGATTCAGTATAGAGCAAATTATCCTTAACCATTATTCTCTCCATTTTTTTGAGTTATGGATTCAAACAGCGTTATTGTGTCAAGTATTATAGTATGTACTAAATTATTAAGTAATTATTGCTGTAAATCAGGAAAAGTAAATTCGTTATTCTTAAATAGATCCAAACAAGTGTTGACCACTTTTTCATCGAAAAGTACTCCTTTTTGCGAATCTATTTCTTTCAGGGCAAAATCTATTCCCAAAGAAGGTCTATATGGACGATGTGATGCTATTGCTTCAACAACATCAGCAACTGCTATGATCTGCGCTTCAATAACAATATCATCACCTTTAAGACCATTTGGATAGCCACTACCATTAATTCTCTCTTGATGCTGTAAAACTATTTCTGCTACCGGCCATGGAAAGTTGATCTTTGATAAAATTTCAAAACCGGCTTGGGGATGTGTTTTAACAAGTTCAAATTCTGCTAGTGTTAATTTACCTGGTTTACTCAGAATCTCCGATGGAATATAAATTTTTCCAATATCATGAACAATTGCAGCAATCCTTAATCCATCAGCTTGTGATTTTTCCAGCTCCATTTTTACAGCAATCGCATTTGCCAGTACCGAAACTCGACGCTGATGACCAGCAGTGTACGGATCTCTTTTTTCAACTGCTGAGACAAGACCATTTACCGTTTCTTCCATTAATTCCTGCAAACGATGGAAACTATTCTTCAATGCAGTGATATCAACTGAGACACCAAGCATAACCTCCGGAATATCGGGTGAATCCAATGATACTTTCGTTGTCTGGAACCAGATCTTTTTACCATCATCTAAAGTAAGTGATTCTTCAGGTATTAGTATTTTTTTCTTCCCTATTATCACGTTAAGATCATCTTTAATAAGATTTTTAATATCTCCATTTTTGATCTTTGATCTTTTTATTAATTCTCTGTCAGTTTTTCCTATCATCTTTTTTGGTGTTGTGTTGTATAATTCCGCAATAGAATTATTAGCCATTAAGTACTTTCCACTCTTATCTTTAACAAAGATGTTATTAGGAACTGTATCGATGACTTTCCAAAGAAAATTTCTATTTCTTCTGAGTGTTAACTCCATTTTAGATTTATAAAATGCCATTTCAATTGTTGCACGAAGTTCTCTATCTTCAAACGGCTTAATTAAATAACCAAAGGGAGATGATTCTGCAGCTTGTTCTAAAATCCTGTCATCAGCATAAGCTGTCAGGAAAATAATAGGTATACCAAAATCGCTATAAATCCGCCTTGCTGCCTCGATCCCGTTCATATTACCTTCAATCATAATATCCATCAGGATCAAGTCAGGTTTTATTTCCTCAGCTTTCTGTATTGCTTTTTCTCCGCTGGCAACGATTTCAGAAACTTTATAATTAAATTTTACTAATGTATTTTTAATATCTTCTGCAATGATCTTTTCATCTTCAACAATGAGTATTGTTTTACTTTTCATCAATCTTCCTGCTTTTTGCAGAATTCTTTTTATCAATATACATCTTATTATCAGCTTCTTTTATGATCTCTTCAATACTCTTATTCATCTCAATATTCCAAAAAGCGCTACCAATAGCAAAAGTCACTGGAAATGAAAGTTTACTTTTTTTATTGAAATCAATTATTGCACTTCTCATCCTGTTCTCAACAATTTCAACCTCTTTTCCTGTTTGGGGAAGCATCAGCAGAAATTCGTCTCCTCCGCTGCGGATGACGTGATCAGAATCACGTGCTTGAGATACTAGTAGCGATGCAACGAATTTTAGAGCTTTATCGCCTAAATTGTGTCCATATTCATCATTTATTTTTTTAAGATTATTTATATCTACAACAATAAAACCAATATCATATTTATATCTTTTTGCAAGTTTCATCTCATATTTAATAGCTTGATCATAATAAAGTCTATTGTATACATTTGTAAGTGGATCGATCACTGCTTTCTTCTTTAGAAGATTCTCATACTCTATTCTTTTTAATGTTTCATTTGTATGTTTAAATAAAATACTAAGAATTTCTGCTAATTCCTTATTAAATGCCTTTTCCTGTTGGGAAACAGCAAGAAAAATATATTCACCTCCAATTCTGCAGCCGATTACCGATTCAATATTTTCCCAATCAGGTTCAAACTCTGAAAATTCGTTTTGGTGTGAATAAATACAGACATCATCTGATCTAAACACTTTACCTGCAATACCTTCTGTAATTTTGTATTTTGCTTTAAACAAATCTAAGTGTTTTTTTGTCTCCAAAACTAAGTGATTCTTTTCTCTTCTGTAGAAGGCAACATCAGAAATACCAAATATACTTTCCAGGGCATTTTCTGTTTCTTGGAAAATGCATTTTACACTTTCACAAGTTGCCAATTCAATTGCAACATCATGAAGTTTCTCAATTTTATGTTTCGCATCTTTTAATGCAATATCAAGTTTGGATTTATGAAGAGCTATTTCTATAGATGAGTATAGTTCTTTATCTTCGAATGGTTTTGTAATATAACCGTAGGGTGCTGTCAGTTTGGCTTCATCGATCATTCTTCGATTGGAATAAGCAGTGATCAAGATCACTGGTAAACCGTATTCTTCTTGAATTGTTCCTGCAATATCTATACCGCTAAGTTTACCTTCCAATTTTATATCAACCAGGATCAAATCGGGATTGGTCTTTTCCACCGTTTGAATTGCCAACTCTCCTGATCTTACAATATCAATTACGTTATATCCAAACTTCTCTAAAGCCCTTTTAATATCATTGGCAATGATAGCTTCATCTTCAACAATTAATATATTAATATCTTTATGCATAATCCAACCCCTAACGTAATTTTCAATTTAATTTACTATACATACAAAATTTAATCAAAGATTACTTTTTTAATGTTTTACCGCAAGTTTTTTTTATTCATTTGGAATAATATGTGGTAGCAGTAGGGTTACCATTTCACACGTAACAATTATATATAGTAAAGAGTTATGAAAACATATTGTTAAAGATAGATCAATTTTTCAGAGTATCTCTATTTAGAAATTACTTTAAATGAGACTTCCGCATCATTACCAAACTCATCAGTAATATACAATTTATGATGACCTTTTGTAATATCAAGAGACATGTCATCTTCATCATCTGATGTTCCCAGATATATGCTATCTAAATACCAGAAAATCCTAGATTGTCTATTACGGTTTGCTATTTTTATTGTGAGTTTTTGTTTAATTCCCCCCATATCTTTAGGAATATAGATCACAGATCCTTTGGTCGGATAGATTATCTCGATAGTTTTATCCTGCCTAATTCGGTCGCATTGCAGATTGTGTGGTAGTATTTTTGGGACAATTTGACCTCGCTTTCTCAGATATTTTGCAACTATAGGTGGATATTCCAACGTACACATTTCATGATAGTTTTCTTCTTCCCAGCAATGTGAACAAACGGTAAAAGTTTCTGCATCATTCAAAAATCGTTTTTTATGATAAGGACAGAATTTGAGTGGTTTCATGTTCAATGGTGCCCAAACATCTAATTTATCAGGACAATTTTCTGTAGCCAAGTACCCACTATCCTTACAGATACTTACCCTGGTTTGTTGTAACGGTGGTGAAAACCAGTTTTTTGCTGTATCTTTTGGAAGGGAATTGAAGATATCGAATAAGATCGGTCCAGCAGTTGCAGCACCGGATAAAGCTGGGTTTCCTTCTCCAGTAAAATTCCCTACCCAAACACCGATTGTCCATTCGGGGTTAATCCCAATAGCCCAAGCATCACGATTACCAAAACTAGTTCCAGTTTTCCAGGCAAGAGGCCACTGATCTTCATATTGATGCCAGTAATATTCCGACCCTGGTCGAATTACATCCTGCATAATATCCAAGGTCAAATAGCTTGCTCCTGGGCTTATGATTTGAATCTCATTCTTAAATTTTTCAGTTTTATTCCAATACAGTTTACTAAATCGACCTCCATTTCCAAGACCACGATAAAGTCCAGCAAGATCAAACAGATTTGCTTCTGCCCCACCGATTATTAGAGTTAGACCATATTCATTTGAACGTCGAAATAAAGTTGAAATCCCAGCAGCTTTCAAGGATTCATAAAATTCTACTAGACCATATGTATAAAGTAACCGCACAGCTGGGACATTCAATGAACGCACAAGAGCTTCGTGTGCTGTTACCAACCCATCATAATTTTTCCCAACATTTTCTGGTGAGAATGCACCAAAATAGGTTGGGACATCATTCAGTCTTGTTTCTGGTAAAAGAATTCCATCATCCATACTAAGAGCATATAAAAAAGGCTTTAAAGTAGAACCGGGTGAACGAGCAGCCTGCACACCATCTACCTGTCCATTTCTATCAATATCCCAGAAATCCTGTGAACCGCAATAGGCTGCAATTTCTCCAGTTTTAGTTTTACAAATTAGAGCACAGATATTATTTATACCAATAGATTGTAGGTATTCTGCCTGCTGAGTTAAAATGCTCTCAGTATCACGTTGAATTTGTTTATTAAGAGTAGTGTGAATGATTGTTGAGTTTGCTTCTTGAGCTGCCTGTCGTGATAAATGTGGAGCAAGCATCGGCAACATATAGACTATATCCGGTACCGATTCCAATTTACTTAAATTACAGGTAGCTTCATCAATGATACCACGTTGAAGTAACGTTTCTAGTAATCTGTTTCGTTTAGAAATCAGTTTTTGCTGCTGCTTCCCAGGTGAAATCAATCCCGGAGCATTTGGTAGCACCGCCAATGTAGCAGCTTCGCTCCATGTCAAATTTTCTGGTTCCCTACCAAAATATTTTAACGCTGCAGCTCGAATACCAATTATATTTCTACCATATGGTGCATGATTGAGATACATCTTTAATATCTGACTTTTACTGAACTTTATTTCCAATTTTAATGCCTGGAATATTTCCAGTAATTTATATGGAATTGTACGAGGATTCTGCGCTGCCATTCTTACAACCTGCATCGTTATTGTACTACCACCGCTTATTACTTTACCATATTTTATATTTAGATAGAATGCACGGAGTAAAGACCAAGGATTTATTCCAAGATGATAGAAAAAACTGCGGTCTTCATAGGTTAGAACGGTTGTCTCCAACTTTGTTGGAATTACATTATCATTAATGGGAGGTAAACACCATTGCTCCTGATCATTTAAAAACACACGCAGAATCTGATCATCATTATCTAAGACCATTGTGCTATAATCACGGAAACGATCCAGATTTAGAGGAACGACGAAATAAAAAAGCAGCAGCGATAGAAAAACTATCGCTGCAATACGATATTTTTTTTGCATTATTGGGCAGAAACCTTAACTTTCATTCCAGCTTTGCTTGCTTGATAACGATTATCATACATTACTTCACAATATGTAGCAGGTATAAAGAATTCTCCTACTGTTACGGCTCTGAGTTTCATCTCAACAGTTATATTTTGGTTTTTGCGCAACTCGAAGAACCACATTATACGATCGTCCCGGATGTCTGTATAATCAATATTAGAGCTAACTTTTTTTATTTTCTTATTAATCTTCATTTTTTTGTTAGGATTATCTGGATTGATTCGCTCATTTTCTATCTCCCATCCACTTGGTAGTAATTGAACTAAAGCCACATTTTGCAAGTTGATATTGGATAGATTAGTAATAGTGATAGATTGCGTAAAAATATCACCCTGTTTCAAATTCTTTGGTGATATAATATTTCCGTTTTTATCCTTCCACACATTATTCAATTTTATTCCATCAAACTTATCTCCTGCTTCAGATTTCAGAGGTATTCCACTCCAATTCAATGTAACAAAAAGCTCCTTGATAGAAGAAGTAGATTTAAATGTTACTTTATCATCAAATGATTCATAAACTTCTAAGTTCGTTACGATATCTTTGCTATCTACTTTATGGGTCTGCCCATTACTTTCAATAATTCTTCCAGTAATAGATTTATTACGTGTGTCTTCACCGTAATATTTTTGAATATAGCGCCCCAATGCAAGCAAAGTATAACCAGTAGCTTGAGTTGAATACCAGCGATTCTGGGATATTTGATCTGATAGATCAAGATAAAGTTGCAAAGCTTTATCCTTTTCATTCATTGTGATCATTGCATCCAAGATCATTGCTTTATCACGCATTCCTGAACCGAAAGTACCCGACATTTCCCGGTAATCTTCCACGATGATCCCAGTAGTCATTAAGATCTCCTGAGCCGCATTTTTAACTCCCGCTTGCATGTATGCTGCAGCCAGTATCCACCTTTCCGTATCTTGCATTTTCTTCAGATGGTTTTCTCTCAAATAGTTCATCAAACCCAATTCGGGTTTTCCTCCCTTAGACAGAAGATAAAGCCTATACAACTGCTCTCGTAGTCCATAATAATGATTATATTGATATTTATATCTTTTCGCTTCCGATTTCTGGAATTGAAGCCAGTTAATAATCATCTCGTCAGGTACAAAATATCCGGCTTCTTTTGCAGCCAGCAGGAAATGACCTGCATAATTAGTTCCCCAGTAATGTGCCTTTCTATTACCCGGCCAATATGAAAAACCTCCATTGGGGTGTTGGAATTTCTTCAAACGAACAATTCCTTCATTTATATTGTTTGTAATCCTCGAATCATCAAAATTCTTAGTCTTAATGAATTCCCGAAGATACAATTGAGGGAAAACTGCAGAAGTGGTTTGTTCAACACAACCATAAGGATAGCGGATAAGTCTATGTATTCTCTTGGCCAGATCTACTTTGGGCAATCTACTGATCGAAAGAAAAGCTTCATTCGTTCCTTCGATTCCATCTCCCGGTACGTTGAATTCGATTGTTTTATTCGCTTTACATATTTTCATCTCCCTGCGTGAAATCCTAGCAGAAAGTGGTCTGATGGCAATATCTGTAGTACTGGTAATCTCAATTCCAGAAGATTTTGCATCGATAACAACCTTTGCTGTTCCCACCTTCATAGGAACTTCTGCCTGGAAATCTACTCTTTCATTTCCTACTTTACTAAATTTTAATGTTTTTTGGTTTGAACCTAAAATCTTTACTGGACCTATAGTCTTTATCGATAGTTGAACATCTCCCACGTTTTTTTCTGTGGCAAATACTTCGACCGGAATAGTAAATTTATCTCCCGGAGCCAGCATTCTGGGCAAGGTTGGAAGTAAAACTATATCCTGTTTCACTTCCACTGTTTTATCTGCATTTCCATATCTATTTCCATTAGCAGCTACAACCATGATGCGTACAGCACCCATATATTCTGGCATTTCAAACTCTAGTTCAGCAAATCCGTTTTCATCCGTGTAGATCGGACCTTGGAACATACAAACAGGCTTAAAACGTTTGGTTTCTTCCGGGCTTAAGTGTTTCTTACGTCCTTTCTCAAAAGCTAAACCTCCACCGATGGAATATGATTTGAAAATATCTCCCTTATTTGCTCCGATAATGTAACCGTAATTGTCATAAGTTTTCACACCTAAAAGCTGTTTTTTGTAGAATTCTGCCCAAGCATCTGGAGAAGAATGGTCTGTAAGACTTAGTAATCCTTCATCAACTACTGCAATTGTAAACTGAGTTTGTTTCTGATCCTTTGTTTGAATGCTACATTTAAATTTTTTATTAGGACGAAGGACCTCTGGAGCTGAAAGTGTGATCTTCTGCTGGGTAGAAGCTTCAAACACATTAATCGGTATAATGCCATACATTCTTATCGGTCTGTCGTTATCGGTCTGTTCATGTGGTTGGATTATTGAAACAGAGCAGTAAATATTCGGCACCATCTTCGCAGTTATCGGTACTTTGATCGTTGTTTTACCACCTTTTGATTTTTGCCAGTATTCTTCAATTACTTCATCACCTCTTTCCAGTGAGACCATGACCATGCTGTTTTTTGGTGCATCAAAGCGGATCTTTGCAACATCTCCCGGACTATATTGATCTTTATCGGAATTCAAACTAATAATTCCGGCATCCTGCATTCCAAGGTCAGGATTGCCCCAATAGCTACCCCAGAAAAACTGTCCGGCAGAATGACCTTCACCGTCATTTGTTATGTGTGTTACTTCTAAGAAGTAACGTCCATATTCAGTTGGAGTAAACTCGAATTCAACAGGATTTGCTTTACTTATCAATTTGATCTCTTTTAAGTATTCAGTTTCAATATCATCCTTGAAATGACGGTTTTCATTATCATATTGCCACCACCAGTGATAACGATTGTGATAGATTCGTACTTTTACTTCTTCTCCCACCAGTGGAGTACCTTCAGGATCTAGCAGAATAAATTTGAATTGATTAGCTTTTCCCAATTTTTTCCATCTTTTTTGAGATGAATTTACACCTATATAGGCTTTGTAAGGATCAATTGGTAGAAAGATCTTCTCCTTACTGCTTCGACCACCACTTTCACTAACTGTCGCTTCGATCTTAGCAACTAAACCTGTTGGGGCATTATTAAATATGGGTAGTTTCCAATCAAAAGTAATATGACCCTTTTCATCAACCTTATCATCAATAATTTCACTTTCAATCATTTTATATTTTATGGCAGGATTATCAAAATTGAAAGTACGAAACCGAGGAATATCAAAAAGAGTTGTATTTTTGTAAATCTCGGCATTAACCTGACATCGCAGATTTGCTCCAGGTGCTCCAAATAGAAAGTTTGCCTGTAGATCAAAACCGATTTTTTCCATATCGTAGGAAACATTTTCTTCTTTTGGTATTAACTCAATCTTCAAACGTTCTGCTACAACAGTTTCAATCTTGAGTGTATGGTAGAAAACACTACCTCCAACCTTGATCTTGACATTCCAATTTCCAGTAGGATCAGTGGTGTTAGTTGTGAAATTGTAATTATAATAACCGTCAATACCATTGTTCAATACTTTACTTTCTATCAATTGGTTACGTGGATTTCGAATTTCTATTTCGACCGGATGTCCATCTGTTAAAGTCTCTTGATGATTTCTGAAGATCATCGAAAGGTTGATTGGATCTCCTGGACGGTAGACTCCTCTTTCAGTATAAGTATAAGCCCGAATACCTTTGGCGGAATATTGCACACCTTCCACATCAAAATTAGATGTATTCCAGATCATTTCATTTGTTTTCAATATCGTTCTCTGTCCGTTGTAAATTGCTTCTACAAAGAATGCATCTTTATCAGGCACACTGAATTCTGCTTTTCCATCACTGTTTGTTGTCTGCTTTTCCAATACTTGATTCTGATAAGTTTTCAGTTCTACTTTACAACCTGAAATCGGTTTAGCATTCATAATATCAGTCGTATAAACGATGAATCTATCAGAACATTTCTTCAAAGTTAAACCAATATCACTCAAAATCAAAGGTTTCGAAATCTTCGCATTTCGACGATAGTACCCATTACTCATAGGATTAGTGTAATAGTGATCCCTACCTGTGTCTAATCCACGATAATAAATATCTTCTTTATTGAAATTTAGTTCTACCAAGTATAAGCCATTATCACCTTCCGGAATAAGATTGGAAAGATCAAGTTCTTGTAGTAACCATTGATTGCGAACTTCACCTAACTGCAGTTTTTTATTTGCAACATCCACTCCAACGCGATGATAGCTGTGATAGTAATTGTTGGAACTTGAAGGTGTGCTTTGCAGAGTAGTTTGTTGCAGAAAGAAATTCAAATTATTCTCGAAAACATGCTTAATGCTCAGGTTCACGCTTTTTACATTCATGGAACGAAATTGGATTTTTTTATTATTCCCGGAAGGTAAGAAACATCCCGATTTCGTAAAAATAATCTGCGGATTCTCATCATTGAATTTTATATTTTTCTCGAAATTGTTCTTTAAATCTATCCCTGATTTGTTAAGGATACCTTTCTTGATGCTGATGTTATAACTTTTACCAAATTCAAAGTTGCCATTAACGAGAACTTTGTTCTTCAGCTTTTTTAAATTAATATCAATATCCGGTTCCACCGAAACATAACCTGAGACGTCTTGGTTAGGATCGAGTACATCGGAGAATTGGATCTCGATTCCGGGATTTTCCTGCTCGTGAATTCTTTTCACTAATATCACTGCCATTTCATGCATACTGAATAGGCTTGATTCTCGTATGAAATCGTCTCTCATCTCCATGATTTTTTTATCAATTCTAAAATCAATGGGAGTTTTCTCTTCCATACGTTCAAATTTCTTACTTGAGAAGGTGAAATCCATTTCTGAACCTTCCCATGTCAATTCTACTTTTCGTCCATTGATCTTTAAAACAGAAGCCTTACTTACTTTATTTAAAGAAGTTGGTAAAAGAAAACGAATAGAGCCGTAATACGAGGTTGTGTTTTCTTCTTTTGTTAGTTCAGTGAAATCTCCAGTGAATTCAATTATATTCTGATTCAAAACAGAAATATTAAAATGCAAGGGTGTGATAGTTACTTTTTCGGGAATCAGATCTGTAATATCAATATTAAATTTGTAAAAGGTACCCATTTTCAGGGCTTTATCTGGTTTGAAAATGAGGACATTTCTTTTTTTCCATACTGCTTTACCGGAAATTTTTGGAGTCACTGTGATTTTTACACGATCCTCGGATTTATCGATTAAGTCTTTTCCCACTATATTTTCAGTAAAGCGAATTGTAATTGAGTCAGTTGGCTTCACATCTCCTGAAGTATGCCCGGCAACATATCGAGCAAGATCATAATCGGCAACTTCAATTTCGACCCCATGTTCCACAGAACCTTGATTTTCTTCACTTTGTAGTTCTGATGATTCTTGATCTTTGGGGGTTGTACAACCAAATACAACTACTACAACTAATGCTAATAATACTAATCTTTTCATTTTACTCTCCATTATATTTATCTTAAGTTTTTACTGATGTTTGAAGCACGCCACGTTCTTTCAGATTCCTTCTTGCTGAATGTGGGTGCGCTTGTTAGCAGCATCTTTTTTTTATTTCAATAGTAAACATTTTTTCATTGCTTCAGTTTTACCATTCACTTCCAATTTATAGAAATAAATTCCTGATGTGACTGGTTTATTTTTGTCATCGTCACCATCCCAAACTACCGAATGCAGACCTGCTGAAAGCTGATCGCTGAGAAGTGATTTCACTTTCTGCCCTTTGATGTTGTAAATTGTTATTTCCGTTTTACTCTCTTTTGGTAATGAGAAAGATATTGTAGTAGATGGGTTGAAAGGATTGGGGTAATTTGAAAGTTGAATTTTAGCAGTGGTAACAATCTCATCTTCCGTTATAGGTACATCACTGCTATTGATAAGGTAAGAAACTAATCCGCTGGAAAAGAAGGTGGTCTCAGAGCCCACAGCATAACCTCTATGAAACAGGATAGCAGCATCGGTATCGGTTACGGAAGCAAGTTGATATGTACTTCTATCAGAATAAACTTCAAACTCATCAATGTTGAGATTTGTTGGGACCGGGTTGCCGTCGGCATCGATCATCTGCATCATATATGTATTAGTATATTCATTAAAACTTGTGCACCAGGTAACCAGGAAATTATCACCCATTTTTGTGGAGTTCAGTTTATTGAAGGAATTACTGTTTTGAATAAAGCAAGTAGTCCCATTCCAGATCATATTCCCATCCAAATCGTAGCGTTCCATTAATATATTGAAACCAGATTCATCTTCATGAAAAAGATTGATCCAGCCATCAAATAGATAGTCATGATCAAAGAAAGTAACATCTTCACAAATTGTGAAACCATTATCGGGATAAACATATTCTCCTGCAGTATTCAATATTTGAAAACCGTAGTTTCTCAAATCTTGAGGTGTTTCCCTCCAGGTGAAAACCAGGTCACCATTGAATTCATCCATAGTTTTTATATGAGATATTGAAGTAGAAACTGCTACTCCTGGGAAGGGCCAACCTGCAGAAATGTTTCCATTCTCATCAATTCGATTGAAATAATATTCATCTTGATATTCAAAACAAATGTAACTGCCTGCTAATGTGACATATCCGTTATCAATGCTCTCTATCAGAAGCGATCCGTTGCTGCTCCAGACCGGTGAATAATTAATGAGCTTCTGCGCTTTTAGTTGATCTTCTTCTAACCAGATTATGATAATATTCCCATTCACAATATCTATTTTTGGATGGGTCTGATCATAATTTACATCGGCCGTAATATTAAATCCGTTGGGAGAAAGTGTAGAACCATTTGAATTTAATATCTGCCAGCGCACTCTTATCAATTCCTCATTTTCTCTTACTTCGCTCCAAGCTACTGCTAATCCGCCTTCCGGCAAAGCTTTGGCTACAAAGTTACCTTGATTATGATAAGCCGTATCTGTAATGGAAATGCCGAATTCAGGAAAATAATTTGTTCCGTTTGGTGATATACGCTGGGCAAATAATCTCAATTGCCCATATCTAACATCTTCCCATAAATAATAGCTGGAATCATCATTTCCAATCAGTAAATAATCATATATATTAGATTGCACACCACTCTGGATGTCAACTCCATCACCGGGTAACAGTATATTTCCTGATTGATCTAAACATTGATAACGCAGATGTGACCTACCGTCTTTGATCAATTGCCAGGTACAGAATGCCTGGTCATTTAATTCATTGATTTGTAAACTGCCCTGCGTCCATTCGGAGTAATAATCTGTTCCTATCAGAATCCCATACTCTCCCCACAATTTATTACCATTGGCATCAATGTTTTGAGCTTTGATATCTGAACTCCTAAACCATGTCATAAAGCAGCCTTCGTCAGGTTTGGGAGTGAGAGTAAAATAATAGCACCAACTATAATCAAGAATCGTGGCATCATTCCAAAGTACATTCGCATTCAAATCGAATTTTTGGATTTTGAAAATGTACTCATCCGGCTGAGTATCTTCCACAGTGTAAGCCATCAAAAAGTTATCACCGCAACCCATCAGGATAGTACGGGAATTAACGTAACCAGCTTCGTCGTTGATCACCATTCCTTCTGCTCCCCAATATTGGTTCCCTTCCAGATCAAGGCGTTGACCAATGACAGTGTCGTCCCAACGCCACCAGATAATAAAATCGCTACTACCTACAGAAGTGATTTCAGGATAATAATAACTTGGCAGCGAAACGGCTACAATCTCATTCCAAAGAATTTCCCGGTCAGAATTTATACGTGCTGCCATCAGGTTTTCATCACCAGAAAATTCTAAATAATTTATAATAACACCACCATTATTATCAGAGACGATATCTTTAAAAGAGATATCCACAAAAAGCGGATCAGAATTTGCAGACCAGAGATCATTGGCATCAGCATCCAAATTCAAACCGAAGATACTGCTACTCTCTCCATCAAGATAAAACAGGTATGTTCCACCAATATCATTTGTAATAAGATAAGGATAACATATAAATATATTATCAACCAATAACTCGTTATTTTGAGACCAGAGAATATCACCTTCACTATTCATTTTCTGTGCATATAATCTAAAGTTATTTCCACTTATTCTGTCCATCCACATAAATATTACACAATTGTCGCTAGTAACTACAACATCTATTGGCCCTGAAAAGGGGTCTAGATACTCGTCTAATAAAAACGGTTCACCATTATTCCAGAGTTTATTGCCGGCAGCATCTACCTTTTGCACGTAGATATTCCAGAGGCTGGTTTTGGTATCTGCCCAGATGCTGACAACTCCGTCATCCAAAGCGACACTGTTATCTGCCCAGGCAAAGTTGGTATTTTCTCGTATGATGAATGGATCTTCGGCTTTTAATAATACGCTGATAATTGTAAGTAGAATTAAGAAACAAAACGTTTTTTTACTCATGGCTATCTCCTTCAATTTAGCATAACAATAAATATGAATAATGCATTAAGTTTCCCCCCAAAAAAATAAATCAAAGACTTAACGAGGAAGTATAAAAACTTGATTTTTGTCAAAATAAAATATCACACCCTGTCTCTGAAAGTTTTAAGACCACTTCTTTGAAGAGAGGAATTGCACCGAGATGAATGTTTCAAATCACTTTAACAACAAACATTTCTTCACAGCTTCAGCTTTTCCATCCACTCTCAATTTATAGAAATAAATTCCTGAACTGACAGGATTTCCTGATTCATTATCACCATTCCAGATAATTGAATGAGATCCCTTATTAAAATCATTTTGAGCCAAAGTTTTGATTTTCTGTCCTTTGATGTTGTAAATTGCGAGTTCAACTTTAGAATTATTTTGGATAGAAAATTCTATTGTTGTTGTGGGGTTGAATGGATTGGGGTAATTTTGGAATAATAGTTCGTGAGTTTGAACAATTACATTGTCATCTATATCTACATAAGGTGGAGCTCCGTATTCGTAAGCTCCCATATCGACGATAGCACTTCCATTTCCATCTCCATCCCAAATGCGTTGATTGCCAATTAAATCCCAGATCGGTAGATTAAATCCTGGAATAGAATTTAAACCTGCATCAATACAAGGTGAATTATTTTGCAGTGAAAATGGTTCCTCTCCAAATTGATTGAATATCGGGTTTTCATCAATATTTCCATTTCCCCAATAAATAACAGCATTATTCTGAGTAATTATTCCGGATTCTCCACCTTCAAGATCGGAAAAAGAGATATTAATTTCATTCTCATTGCCTTCAATATCGCAACAAATCTCATTGAGTTGCTCATTCCAAAAAATACTATTTACTGAATTCAATTCTGAACTACTACAAAAAATCAGATTACCTTCTGAAAATACGGCGTTTTCTGATAATGTAACATTATATAAACTTGGATTACTATAAAAGCAATAGATTGCAGCACCATTATAACTTGAATAATTATCTGTGAGCAATACATTGATAAGGGTAGGATCGGAATGTGATAAATAGATTCCACCACCACTACCGGTATAGGTTGAAACTGAATTGTTCAGGATTTTAATGTTCTCTAAAGTAGGATGAGAGTAAGAAGAATATAATCCCCCTCCATTTTCAGCAAAATTTCCGAAAATGGTTACATTCAATAAATATGGTTCAGAACAATTATAAAAATAGAGACCACCTCCTGTACTTGCTGAGTTGTTTTCAATAATAACATTGTTAAAAACAGGAAATGAGTAATTCTCACAATAAAATGCTCCACCTGCTTCATTTGCATAATTATAGGAAAATGTAACATTTTCGAAAATCGGGTTTGAATTTTGATCACAGTATATTCCTCCACCCCTAAATGCCGAACTGTGTTCAATTTTCATGTTCACAAAATTTACATCAGATTGATGGCAATATCCTCCTCCTCCATAATTATGGGGAGACTCACCTACTGCATAACCATTTGTAATGGTAATGTTATTTATCTCGACATCGTGAACATTATTGAAATTCAAGATTCTGCTCGTGCTATCTGCATCTAATATCACATAGTCCATATTTGGACCTAATAGAGATACATAGTCAGACCATTCCAAAGGGAATTGTTCTCCATTAGTAGAAGTGCTATAAATTCCTGGTGATAAATTGATTGTATGCTGGTTTAGGCTATCTGCATAAATTCTAGAAAGAGCATATCCTATAGTTTTCAAAGGTTGATCGGAGCTTGTTCCTGCATTAGAATTATCACCATCAACAGATACAAATAAATCAGAGTTTATCAGGCTATCCTGGACGCTGTGAAGAATATCAAATGTAAAACTGTGAATAGGAGATGCATAATAATCTGAAGGGTTCATAACTGAAAAAGTATCTACTACCACTTGAAAATTATTGCAGTCAATTGCATATAATTCACAACCGAATCCTCTGCTGTTATTTCCGCTATTATTGTAAATACTGCTTCTATTATTAGAATCAAAATTAAGGGTGATATTATTTTCACAATAAATACCACCACCGAGATCAGAATTATTATTTAATATTGAAGTATTTTCAAAAGATGATGAAGAAAATTCTTTAAAGAATAGACCTCCACCGAAATCGGCAGAATTGTCGGAAATTATCACATTTTGAAAAATTGATTCTGATCCTGTGCAGTATATTCCACCACCAAAAGATGCTTCGTTATTTGAGATGGTTGAAGAGATTAGACTGAAATCTGAATTGCTACCTGCAAAAAATCCACCACCAGAATATTCACCAAAATTATTTGTAAGTATTACGTTTTCTAATACAGAATTTGAATCTCCTCCAAGGTAAATCCCTCCACCTAAGTTTGACGAGTTATTTGTGATCGTCACGTTTAATAGATTCAATTCTGATTCATTACAAGTAATTGCTCCTCCACTACTGTTTGATGTATTTTCTGATATTTCTGAATTAACAATTGTTACAATAGATTGATAGCTAAAGATGGCTCCACCATTTTGCCAGGCATCATTGCCAGAAAAAAGTACATCTTCAAAATATGGATTTGAATAATATGAGATGAAACCTCCTCCGGATGGAGACGCTTGATTTTCGATAAATGCAACATTAATGAAACTGGGACTGGATTCATAACAATAAACACCGCTTCCCCTAGTGGATTGTGGGTAATATTGATGACATCCATTTTTGATCGTAATATTTTTTATTTCACAATTATTAACATAATGAAAACTAAGAACACCATTTGTGTTTTCCGCATCTAAAATCGTATCTTCATCCTCAAAACCTTCTAAAGAAATATAATTATTCCATTCAATGGGAAAAGTTTCTTCATTTGTAGATGGAGCATAAGTACCAGGAGCAAGGAAAATTGTATGTTGATTTAAACTATCTGCGTAAATTATAGATAGTGCATAGGTAATAGTTCCAAGAGGATCTGTCGAAGTTGTTCCAGAATTGAAATTACTACCATCTACAGCAACATAAAGGTCTGAATTGACCAGATCATCTTGTGCTCCATTTAAAATATCAAAAGTAAAGGAATCTATTGGGGAAGCAAAATGATCGGTTGGATTTAGCACTGTGAAAGTATCTACAATTACATTCATTATTTCACAATCATCCATATAGATGTCTTTACCCATTCCTCTATTGTTAAATTGATTATTTTGATATATACTAGAACGATTCTCAGAAGAAAAAGCAAAACCACTATTATGGTTGCAATATACTCCACCTCCCAGTTGAGCTGAATTATTTACAATCGAGACATTTTCCAAGCTTGGATTGGCATTCCAATAATTATATATTCCGCCACCAACATTACTTGCTTGATTTCCATGAATAATAATATTTTCCAATAAAACGTCAGAATTATAAAAATAAATACCTCCTCCAACATCTGCAGAGTTATTACTAATGATTAGATTGATCAGGTTTGAATGATGATCATAATTGAAATAGATCCCTCCTCCATAATGGGCAGAATTACATGTTATTTCTGTGTTTTCGATTATCATATGTGAAGTTGAACTATGGACACCACCACCATGTCCATATCCAAATCCATATGCAATATTATTATAGATTTTTGAATCAATTAAGTATGGATTAGTTGAACTTGATGAAGAATAGATACCTCCACCTCCATATTCAGCTTGATTATTAAAGATAAACAGATTCGAAAGAATAGGATCTGATGAATCTGAACATTTAATTCCACCACCCGAATAGGCAAATCCATTAGTAATAGCAAAACCTATTAGTACAGCAGTTGAATCTTCTCCATTTTCAAAAATGACAACACTATCATTTTGATTACCGTCTATTATTGTTTGTGATATGAAAGCAGTGTCTTGAGTTGTGATGAACAGGCTTCCCAATGTAATATTCTTTCCATTGAAATTAATGTTTTCATAGTAAGTTCCAGGTTGTACTAAAACAGTATCTGCAACTACTGCAACATCAATACCAGCCTGTATTGTTGGTTGGTCGCCAGGTACATTGATGATTACTGCATTAATAAAAGCGAAGGACAATAAAAATAAAATTGTTATAATCTGTTTCATAATAAGCTCCAAATATTACTAACTTTTTCAGGTTTCCTTATAGTCGTTTTAACATTAATGTTTTACTTAAATATTACTTAACTTAAAAAGTTGTTTTTAATGGATTTGAGTCAAGTTAAAAAATATATGTAATTATGAGGTGTCAGAAGGCTAATTATTTCAACAACAGCATCTTCCTTGTTTCGGTTATGGTTTGTGTTTGCAATTTATAGAAATATATTCCGGATGCCTGATTTGATGCATTCCATAAATAGTTATGTTTACCGGATTCAAATTTATGTGATTCGATAATCTGTCCCTTTAAGTTAAACAAAGTAAGAGTTCCGGTTTCATTTTCTTTTATAACAAAGCTGATAGTTGTTAATGGATTGAAAGGATTTGGGTAATTTGATAGATCAAGTTCTGACATTGGGATCTCATTATCATCTATTGCATTTAATTGATCATAATAAAAAGCTCCCATATCTGCAATTGTTCCATCAGGATCAAATGGTGAGTTTGGATCTCCAGCATCAATACATGGTGAGTCGGGTTGTAAATGATAATCTCCATAAAAGGGATCCATAAAAAGTGGATCTACATTGATTTCTCCAGTTCCTGGTTGTGGTGAAAATGGCTGTGAATAAAAATATGGATATATTCCATAATCTTCCCAATAATTGGCTGTAGAGTTATTCCAAACATCATTGAAAGCAATATCAACCATAGGAACAGGTGACTGCTCAGCACCTAATAAATATATTCCCAATGCAAAATTGGTAATAATATTATTCCGAACAATATGAGGTACAGTTGGCTTCAGTAGAAGACCAAAATTTTCATTGTTTCCAACTATCGTATTATTCAACAAAGTCATTGAAGAAAAATTATTATTATATATTCCATGACGCAAATTGTCTGCAATTAGGTTGTAGGAAACATAACTTGTTGATGAACTAATTGTAATTGTTTTATACCCTGTATTATTAATGATCTTATTGTTATGGATGAACACATCTGAAGAACTGGATGCGAAAATTCCTCCATGGTTGTAGGTAATGATATCATCTTCAATAATTACGCTTGATTGAGATGTAAATACACCACAAGAATATCCTGGATCATTACCGCTGTTGGTTATTGTGAAATCACATATACTTCCCGAAGCAACATTGAAAACAACAACATGGCCATTTTCATTTCCATCAATTGTTGTAACATCTGCCCCTGAACCTATTACGTGAATATCATCTTTTTGAAATATCGAGATATTCTCAAAATATGTTCCTGGTGCTACGAGTACTGTATCACCTTCAACTGCAACATCAATACCAGCCTGTATTGTTGGTTGGTCGCCGGGCACATTAATAATTACTGCATTAATAAAAACGAAGGACAATAAAAATAAAATTGTTATGATCTGTTTCATTATAAGCTCCAAATATTACTAACTTTTTCAAGTTTCCTTTAGTCGTTTTGACATTAATGTTTTACTTAAATATTAATTAACTTAAAAAATTGTTTTTATTGGATTTGAGTCAAGTTAAAAAATATATGTAATTATGGGGTGGTTAGAGGTTTGTCATAAAACATGAAATAACTAACAATAAAATTATTTTCTAATTGACTCTAAAATTTCATTAATGCAAATTTGGGCATGCAAATAGAAGAAAAGGAGGAAATATGAAAATACTTCGATTATTGGGTTCCCTGGCTTTTGTACTGGGACTTTTCATAGCAATATTTGCAGGAATAATTTGGGCAGTGATCGTATCAGTTGATCCAGTTGTTCCCCTGTGGTTGAGAATAGCAGTTTTCAGTCTTATGGGTGGAATCCTTCTGGTTCTAATTACAGTGGCTTTGGAGCAGAAGAAAATCAAGACATCAGTAAAGGATATTGCCCCCGCTGTAACCCAATCTCAAATTTTACTCTTAAACACTTCGGATATTCCCGGTCAGGAAATAAAGGAGATATTGGGTCTGGTAAAAGGACACACGATTTATGCTATCTGGCTGGGTAATGACCTCTCTGCTTTAGTGCGACTGGTTCTTGGTGGTGAACTAATTGAGTACACAGCGATGATGGGAAAAGCTCGCATGGTCGCCACAGATAGAATGATCAACCAGGCTGAAGAACTGGGTGCCGATGCCATCATCAATTTGCGTTATATGACAACCAGCGTAGTGGGAAGTGCAGCCGAGTTTCTGGCTTACGGTACCGCGGTGAAATTAAAAAAATAGAAAAGAAAAAGAGATAATTGAGACTTACGAGAAAGCAAACCCCAAAACAGATTTGTCATATTTTGCAAAAAAGTGCAAAAAAGTGTCTGTAATTTTTCATTCTGTTAAGAATGAAAAAGTGTCTTTAGTTTGGCATTTTATTGAGAATGAAAAATTGTCTTTAGTTTGTCATTTCAATGAGAATTGTTGCAGGGATTTGGCATAAACCTTAAATTGTTGCAGCGGTTTGGCATTTTCTTGCTAACTTACATATTATAGTAGTTTTATAATAAAACTATGAATAAAAAATTACCTTAATTATCATTCTAGCTATGTGCAAATTTATAAATTGTAATTTAATTTATAATATATTATGAATAATTTAATATTGACAAATAGTTAACGTTTCCAGTTATTTCCTATCGAAAATAAAAATAAAGGAATAATAATGATATATTTGCCCGGATTTACCTGACGGTTTTGCAAAATTCCAACAGGAGACTCTTTCGGGCAGAGAGGATTATTCCAATAATTTCAAAAAAAATTACCATTTCAGGTGTACTCCATGTTTGTTCTGATCGAACTCCTCATTAATAAAAAAAAATAAAATTTAATTAGGAGTAAAAATGAAAAATTTCTTTTCCACAAAAAATGGCATTATCATTGTCGGTTCTATTATTGGAATTTTAGCTGCAACTCTTCAAAAATTGGGAAACCCGCCCAATATGGGATTATGTATTGCCTGTTTCGAGCGTGACATTGCAGGAGCATTAGGGTTACACAGAGCAGGAGTAGTTCAATATATTCGTCCTGAAATAATTGGACTCTTACTCGGATCATTTCTAATTTCTCTCACTCTTAAAGAATTCAAGCCCAGAGGTGGTTCATCATCTATCATTCGCTTTTCCCTTGGCTTTTTTGCCATGATAGGTGCACTAGTATTTCTGGGATGCCCATGGCGTGCATTCCTGCGTTTAGCCGGTGGAGACTTAAATGCGATAATCGGGATTCTTGGATTAGTATTTGGTGTATTTATTGGAACTGTTTTCATCAGAAAGGGGTACAATCTGGGGAGATCAATGCCTTCAGGACATAAAGCTGCAGGATATATCATGCCGGTAATAATGGTAGCTTCGTTGCTGATGCTGGCATTCCAATTCAAACCAATATTCTTCAGTGAGAAAGGTCCCGGAGCGATGCATGCTCCACTTATTATCAGCTTGATCGCCGGACTTATAATCGGAGGATTAGCTCAAAGAAGCCGTTTCTGCACCATGGGTTCGATTCGTGATATTTTCATCGTCAAGGATTTCCATCTTTTCAGCGGAGTAGCAGCCTTTGCTATTTCAGCTTTTGTTATGAACATTATATTCGGACAATTCAAAGTTGGATTTGCAGGACAACCGGTTGCTCATGATCTGCATATATGGAATTTCCTGGGAATGGTTCTATCCGGTTTAGCATTTGCCCTGGCAGGTGGATGTCCGGGTCGTCAACTTATTCTAAGCGGTGAAGGAGACACCGATGCATCCATTTTCGTATTGGGAATGTTAGGTGGAGCAGCTTTTTCCCACAATTTTGCTATGGCATCATCTCCCAATGGAATTGGAACATTTGGAGCATATGGAACTATTATCGGTATTGTATTCTGTCTAATCATCGGTTTTAGTATGATCCAAAAAAGAAAAATATAAATAACTAAATCACGAAAATTCACTAAGGAAATATTTAGTGTTACTTCGTGTTCTTAGTGGCTAAAAATAGGAGGAAAAAAATGAAACAAATTGATACTCGCGGACTTTCTTGTCCCCAACCTGTAGTTTTAGTTTTAAAGGAATTAAGAAACGGAAAAAGTGAATTTGAAGTACTTATGGATAGTGAAGCATCTTGTGAGAATGTGAAAAGACTTCTAACAAAAAATAAATTGGAATTTGAAACAACAGAAAATACAGAGCATATAGTTTATCATGTTAACAGATAGAACACAAAATGGCGTTATCTATTTTGATAACGCCGCTACTTCTTTCCCAAAACCACAATGTGTAACCGATGCAGTTATTCGCTATATGACACAAATCGGTGCAAATCCAGGTCGTTCCGGTCATAAGATGGCAATTGAAGCCGGTCAGATCGTCTATAAAGCCAGAAAGTCTATTGCTGCTCTTTTTGGAGTAAAGAATCCGATGCATGTTATTTTTACCTCCAATGCAACTGAAGCTTTGAACACGGCAATTAAAGGTGTTTTTGAGAAAGGAGATCATGCCGTCACATCCAGTATGGAGCATAACAGCACGATCCGTCCTTTGCATGAAATGGAAAAAGAAGGAACTATTTCACTTTCTATTATCCAAGCTGATAAAACCGGAATTCTTGATCCGGAAAATATCAGAAAAGCGATTACAACTAAAACTAAAGCGGTTGTTATAAATCATGCTTCAAATGTGATCGGTTGTATTCAGCAGATTCGGGAAATTGGCAAGATCTGCCGAGAAAATGGAGTTATCTTCATTGTAGATTGTGCTCAATCTGCCGGAGTAGTTCCGATCGATATTGATCAGGATAATATTGATATTTTGGCTTTTGCAGGTCATAAAGGGTTATATGGTCCAACCGGAACCGGTGGAATGATAATCGCAGATGGATTTGATTTTAAAAAAATCAAGCCACTTAAATATGGTGGGACAGGTAGTCTTTCCGATAAGATCGAGCAACCGGATTTTCTTCCCGACCGTTTCGAAAGCGGTACTTTAAATGTAGCAGGATTAAGCGGACTTCTATCCGGTTCCGAATATATTCAAAAAAGAGAAGGTGGAATTGAAGGAATTTTAAAACTCAAAACTGAACTTCAAAATTATTTCATCCAAAAGGCTAAAGGATTCATAAAAGATTTTTGCTGTTATTCATCTTCCAATCTTCCTTCAACCGGTGTTATAGCCTTCAAAATAAATAGATATTCCGTCTCTGAGACAACACAAATTCTTTCCGATAAATATGGAATAATGTGCAGACAGGGCTTGCATTGTTCTCCGCTTGCTCACCAAACTATTGGAACTTTCCCCGAAGGAACTTTGAGATTCGGGTTCAGTATTTTCAACAAAAAAGAGGAAATTGACTTTGCTGTACAAGCTTTAAAATCTATCTCAGAAGGCAGAAATATATGAAAGCTGTGATATTATTTCATTCAACAAATCTGGCTATCTGGGCAGAGAATGAACTCAAAAATCATGAAATCAACTGTAAGGTGATCAGCGTTCCACGTCATCTCAGTTCAGATTGTGGTTATTGTGTTCAGATAGATGCCGATGATAAAGTAAAAGCAACTAATATTTTAAATACAAATAAAATTGAATTTGAAATGATCAAGATTTTATAATTGCCCAAATATAAACTGTTCCAAAAAGTAACTACCTTAGAAAGGATTTAATAAATACTAAATAGTATACACAGATTGTTAATAATATGTTAACTCTGAAAATCAATTTATTCAACTCCCATACACCATGCACAAGGTATATTGAATCTGAAAAGTGTCAGTAATTTTTCATGATAATAAGAATGAAAAAGTGTCTTTAGTTTTTCATTCTATTGAGAATGAAAAATTGTCTTTAGTTTGGCATTTTCTTGCTAATTTGTATATAATAGGAGATTTAAAATGGAATTTGCTTTAATATTCAGACTAAATTCACACATTAAGTTTGGATTAGTTTAAGGGGACAACGTCAAGTGTTCGATTAGATTAATACTTCTTCCCAAAAGTAATTCATTCAAATAGAATTATTATCATATAATTTTCTTAATGCATAAATCATATCCTTTTCCAGGAGTTCAAAATTAAATCTCTTTTGAATAACTTCCCGATTATGATTTAAATCTTTATCTTCAAATAGATGAATGATAATATCATCTATTAACTGCTTATCGATCTTATCCTTGAATTCAATAACCTTCAGCATATCCGATTCAGGCATATTTTCCCCAATAACTGCTGAATACACTTCTTCAGGATAATATCTCCTTGTTATGATCGGCACTTGGCAAGCTGAAGCTTCTATGATGGGAAGTCCTCTACCTTCAGTCTCACTCGGTAAAGTAATTAAGGAGGCAATATTGAATAAATCTTGAATTTTTATTGGATTATCAAATTTATAGTAATATTCTAACCTATCGATACTACTAAAAAGAAAACCCAAGAAAACCTTTTTCTGGTATTTTGAATCAATAGAATACAACATTTCCTGAAAATATTTCAGAATAAATAAATAATAGTTTTCATGTCCAACGATCATTGGTCCTGAGATCAGGAATAGAATATTATTAAAATCATTTTCATGAAACATGTCCCAGAATCTTCTACTTCCAAATAAACTAGCCAGAATTACAAAATTCACTTCGATTTTCTTTCTTTCGATAATTCGGGTCGGTTGCATGAATATTAAATTTTTTTTATTTAGATCAAGTTGAAATCCATCCTCAAATCCAGTAATAAATGGTTTTGTGATTGGTTTGGATATTATTGTAGAAATTATTCTATTGATTGATATTGTGCAAACTTCTCTTTTTAAATCCGAGAATAAGAAAGTTAATTGCTCCAAAACTTCTATTTTTCTCTGAATATTATCAAATGGTTTAAAAATTTCTGTATCAATTGCAGTTCCAATTTCACAGACATCTCGTGCTTTAAAACCATGATGTTTAACCAGCATTTCCGATTTTCTCTCATTAATATTCAATTGAA
>DAOUVH010000272.1 GCA_030667725.1 Candidatus Cloacimonadota bacterium
CATGATAGGCCAGATAAAATTTAGCGGTTGAGCTATCTGAGCTGGTAACAACGTATATGCTTTAAAAAGAATTATATAGTAAAAAAATGGATTCATGAAACCTAAAACAGCTGAGTTCAATATTTCGTTCCTTCTTAATTTGAATAAACTCTTAATTTTTCTTTGGAAAAGAATAATAACGAATAACGCTACTGAAGCTGTAAAAGAAGCATAAAATAACGTCTCGATTGTGTTTAAATATCTTAATGTTATCTTAAATGATGTGGATGCTGTAGACCAGAATAAAACAGCGATAGCAGCAAAAATATAAGCTTTGTTCTGATTTACTATGTTTTCTCTTTTCCTATTTCCCAAAATGAATTACTACCTTTCAGTTAAACTATTTTCATATTATGTATCGATTTTTATCAGCGGAACCAGCATTTCATCTTCTGTAAGTCCGGCATGATGTGCATAAAATTCTTTTTTCCATTTTCCATTCTGCATATAGATAGATTTCATAGCAGCATCGGAGATTGCAATTGCCAGATAATCACCGATGAAGTCATCAATTTTGGGATGCATCTTACCTTTTCCGAGAAATTTATGTTTTAGAAATTCTTCGCGATCAAAGAGTAAAAATTTGTCTTCATATTTTTGGAATGCTTTTTCAAATTGCTTCATTTTATGTTTCTTAATAAAAAAACTGATAAATCTTGGTTCCGGGAAAGTAGGCATTATCATACTATCGAAAAGTTTTTTATCTTCATTAACATAGAAATACTTATCAACATCAATTAATCCATGGTCAGCTGTGACCAGTATTGTTGTATCTGTTCCTGCTAATTGTGCGCTTAAAACCTTTAAGGCTGAATCTGTTTCCTGAATGAACTTCACCACTTCATCAGCATATACACCATGATGATGTTCAATTTTATCAGGAGAAGAAGAATAAACATAGATCAGTTTCCTACCATAACTTTTTTTTAAGACTAATTTATTTAACGTATTATAAAGATGCTTACTGTCTGGATATGGCAAGACCTCTGCAGTACCGGAATTTCTGATGACATTTGGACTTTGACTCAGTTCTTTATGTGTAAGATAAAATTGTTGAACATCAGGGTTCGTATCTGATATTTTATTGAAGATGTTGTCTGCTCCAACATAATCTATAATGTTATATTTTTTCGCATTTTGTGTTTTATAGGTAATTGAATCCCAGTTTGGAAGATAATCGATATTTTTTGCAAATTCTTTAAAATATAAAGTCCAGCCGATAGCTCCATGTTCCCATGGTGTTTTCCCCGTTATCAGGCTGGTAATCGCAGCGCTTGTAGTAGATGGGAATACAGATGTAATAGGGGAGATGAAATTCTTATTTAGGAATGTGGTTGAAGAAGCGAATTTGGTAAGCAAGTTCATTCCAAAACCATCAAGAATGAAAAGAATGATATTCTTTTTCATTTTAAGATTTATTGCATCAAGCTGTTCCAAAGTTGGATGATCGCTTTTAACATCGTAAGCTTTTAAGATGGATGAGACCAGATTTACTATCGAGTTTTTATAATCAGGATAAACAATATTCATATTCTATTTATAAACATTTGTTCCTAATTTTACACTAGTTACATACATGATCTCACAAGAGCCATCTCCTGTATCCGTTCTAGATTGACTTGATTTCCAAACAACATTATCACCTTTGAATTTCCCTGAGATATTTACAAGAAAACCTTCCAAAACAATGATATTATTTTTTTTGACGTACAATACTGCTTTGCGAATATTATCATTAGCCGGAATTATATGGTGATTAGAAGAATGCGTGGAAATATAATTTTGAGTAATAGCAATCTCGTTATCTAATTTGTAACGGTACCACCGCATAGTTTGTCTTACTTCAATGCGCTCAAAATTTTTGGGTTTTGAAACATCTCCCCAACCCAATGCAAAGTCTATAGGGGAAACGATCGATGTCCAATCTGTTACGTATCTTTTTTTACTAAGAACAACAGCCGATATCTTATATTGTGCAAAAGGTTTTATCTCTGCATCAAGTCCTTTTGAATAAACTGGAAAAGTGTATTGGTCATGAAGTGGATATTGTTGCGGATCATGAAAAGTAACAATTGTTGCATAATTCTCTTCCGAAACAACTGGTCGCATTATATAAAAATATCCCAATGCAGCAAAAACAGCAATTAAAAGAAATATAAATATTAGTTTGATCATCTTACCTCCTTTATCTACAATTAATTATTTGATATAAGCTAAATTTAATATGAAATTAAGCAAGTTGTTTTTCATAAACAATATACTAATAATATCTAGTACTGTAATTTATTAGCTCGTCTTCCAACTGCTTGATATTAAATTCTGTTTCTATTAAGGAATGAAATGTATAACCTTTCACATCTAGTAAGTATGTGACTAAAAGTCTAAATTTTAAATAACTGAAAGCAGGAGAAAATGAGTTTGATCCCTTATAAATTTTATTAATTCCTGTTTTTAAGTTTAATCTGCTCTCTCCAGAAATGTATTCGCAATATCCTTCTTTCTTCCATGATTCTAATTTGCTATTTGCTTTTATTCCAATCTCTTCTTCGATGAGTATATGTGTAATCTCATGTGCAATTACACTGGAAAGTGTACGCTCATTATCCTCATTTGCATTTCTTTGAACAAGGTTATTTTCTATATCGGTTTTGGAAATAAAAATGTTGTTGATAATCGGATAGGCTGCAGCAAAGGCATTTTTTTGGGAAGGGGTGAATATTGAATATGGTTTGAAATCGGAGCTGATGAATATCTTAAAAGTCAACTTACTA